>DASYHX010000199.1:0-5691 GCA_035998065.1 Pseudorhizobium sp. | reverse complement strand
TTTCTTCAAGGCGCGGGCGGCGCGATGATGACACCGGTTGGCCGGCTTGTGCTGCTGCGGACAACCAAACGCAGCGATCTGGTTTCCGCTATGGCTTTGCTCACCATCCCTGCGTTGATCGGCCCCCTGACCGGCCCACCGGTCGGCGGGTTCATTACGACCTATTTCACCTGGCACTGGATCTTTATCATCAATGTCCCCATCGGTTTCCTCGGTATCTGGCTCTCCGGCATCTACCTTCCAAAGATCGAGAGTGTTCGGCCTCCGCCGATCGACTGGTTAGGATTTTTTCTCACCGCCATGGCTGCGGCAGGCATTGTCCTGGGCCTGTCCATCGTGAGCCTTCCCGCCCTGCCGCCGGCATTCGGCATGACGGCGGCAGGGCTCGGCATCTTGTGCGCAATTCTGTATGTCCGGCACGCCCGGCGCCACCCCTCGCCGATCCTCCGCCTCACGATCTTTCGCAATGAAGCCTTCCGCATCGCCACAACGAGCGGCACCATCTTTCGGGTCGCGACGGGCGCCATTCCATTTTTGATGCCGCTGATGCTCCAGCTCGCCTTCGGCCTCAACCCGTTCCAGTCCGGCATGATCACCTTCGCGGGAGCCCTGGGTGCACTGACGGTGAAATTCATCGCCCGCCGGGTCTTTGCCGTCACCGGGTTCAAAGTGATCCTGATTGCTGCCGGGGTCCTCGGTGCAGCGGCGACCGCAGCCAACGGCTTCTTCACGCCACAGACCTCGCATGCGCTGATCATCGCCCTGCTCGTGATGTCCGGGCTCTGCCGGTCGTTTTTCTTTACCGGCAGCAATGCCCTGAGCTATTCGGAAATCGACGATAGCGAGGCGAGTCAAGCCACCTCGATCGCGTCCGTCCTGCAGCAGGTGAGCCTCGCACTGGGCGTCGCGTTCGCTGCTTTCATCCTCGAAGCCTCGTCTAGCCTCTCGGGCTTCCCTCTGCAGCTTGCCGACTTCCACCTCGCGTTTTTCGTCGTGGCCGGCGTTTCGCTTTTGGCGGTGGTACCTCTGCTTGCGCTCAGTCGCAACGCGGGAGCGGCCGTCTCCGGACATCGACGAACCGCAGTGCCTACGGAAGCGGCGGCTGAATAGTCAGCCGGCGCTATTCTCCACTTCCCCCTCCGCTCTTGGGCCCTTGAAGCCCTTGGCGAGCAGGAACATCTCCACCGATTCCGATCGTGATGCTCCCGGCTTGATGTGGATGACCTGGCGGAAGTTCTGCTTCAGCATGTTGAGAAGTTCACGCTCCGTGCCGCCCTGGAAGGTCTTTGCCAGAAAATGGCCTCCCTCCCGCAGCACCTCCACGGCAAAATGAGCCGCGACCTCGCACAGATGCATCGTTCTCAGATGATCGGTCTTCTGGTGGCCCGTGGTTGGCGCTGCCATGTCGGAGACCACCAGATCCGGCGCTCCTCCGATGGCTTCCACCAGAAGACGCGGCGCCTCGGGATCAAGGAAGTCGAGTTGCAAGACATGGACCCCCGGCAGCGGCGCCATCTCCAGAAAATCGATCGCTGCAACCCGGATGTCTTCGTCGGTGGAACCGGTCACTTTCGCTGCGATCTGTGACCAGCTTCCCGGTGCCGCGCCCAGGTCGATGATCCGGCGCGCGCCTTTCAGAATCTGATGCTTCTCGTCGATCTCCAGCAGTTTGAAGGCTGCACGCGCACGGTATCCTTCGAGCTTTGCCCGCTGTACATAGGGATCATTGATGTGGCGCTCGATCCAGCGGCGCGACGATGCCTTCAGCTTTCCCTTTTTCACCTTCTGGCCGAGCTTGCGGCCCGTGCGATTGCTGCCGACGGGGGGCTTGGTCATCGGCGTCCTCCTTGATCGTGCCGCTCGGCGTTCGGTCGCCGCGGGCGGATGCGGCGCCAGGCGCCATCGTCTGCCATCATATCTGTCAGAATTCCCTCCCGCAGGCCGCGGTCGGCAACCCGCATGCGCGGACTTGGCCAACGTCGGCGGATGGCCTCCAGAATGGCGCAACCCGCCAGCACGAGATCGGCGCGGTCCGGCCCGATACAAGGGTTGGCGGCGCGATCCTCAAACCCCCATGAGAGAAGCTTCGCCTGCATGGCCGTCACCTCGGCATCGGAAAGCCAAAGCCCATCCACCTTGCGTCGATCGTAGCGAGGAAGATCAAGATGGACGCCGGCAAGGGTCGTGACCGTGCCGGAGGTCCCGATCAGATGGAAATCGTCGGCATTTACCTGACGAGCGACAACCGGGGGGCAGTCGAACCGTGCCAGCATGCCCGCAACTTCGGTGACCATCGCCTCGAAGACCTGCGGCGTGACGTCCCTTCCGCCGTGGCGTTCGGACAAGGTGACCACCCCGACCGGCAGCGATGTCCAATGCGTAATATGATTGGCAAGCCGGCTGGAGCGGTTTTCGGCTATGCGGATCACCGCGATCTCCGACGAGCCGCCGCCAATGTCGAACAGCACCACTGACCGTGCCTCGCGGCCCACGAGCGAGGAACATCCCGATACGGCAAGCCGTGCCTCCGTTTCCCGGTCAATGATCTCCAGCGTCAGACCGGTCTCCCGCACGACGCGATCCAGGAAAAGCTGACCGTTTTCTGCGGAACGGCATGCCTCGGTGGCAATGAGTCGCATCCTGCGGATCGGACGATTGGCAAGTTTGGAGGCACATACCCTCAGCGCTTCGACAGCGCGATCCATCGCCCCCTCCGATAGGCGACCGTTGGCGGCAAGCCCTTCTCCCAGCCGCACGATGCGTGAGAAGGCGTCGACCACGCGAAACTGTCCAGGACGGGTCGGCTGCGCGATCAGGAGTCGACAGTTATTGGTCCCAAGGTCGAGGGCCGCATAAAAGTCGTCACGATAGACAGGTTTGGCATCCGGTGAAATATGCGCGCCGCTGTCGTGCGGCAACGCGGAGGACACCACGGCGACTGCCTTTGCGTCGAAGGCCGGTTGCGGGCGTGCATGCACCAAGGGGCGCCCCTGGAGGCCGCGCCCGCCGCGCGCCTTCTTTCGGCGCTTGTGCAGTTTTGTGGCGTCACCCAATCCCGAGGAAGAGGTCCCTACGCTGTCTTGCAGAGAGGACGCTACAGCCTGTTCACCCTGCTCCTTCACGCTCGGAGCGGAATGGGCGCGGCGACGCTTGCGCTTGCGGGTTTCGCTTGACTGGGGTCGCCCGGCCAACGCGGCACCTTGTGCCGCCTCGCCATGCATGGATGGCGCCGCGCCGGCAATCTTGCCTCTACGCTTCGCCTTGCGACGGCGGGAGGATCTCCCATCGCCACGCCCTGCAGCCGACGCCCCGCCTTCTGGCGGCTCTCCGCCGCTATCGGGGTCCATCACTTTATATCCATCTCGCCGCGCAAAACCTCGAGGCATGCAGCTGGCGCTTATCGTTACGTTGAGGACAAGATAACAGCGGACTGGTCGATCGCCAACGCCTTTTTCGGTCACGCGTTTCGCTGCGCACGGCGCGGTGGCGGCGCCGGAACTTTTTTTCCGAAAAAGTCTTTGCATAGTCAGGCGCATTGGTTATAAGCCGCCGCAGATTGCGGGGGCCAAGCGCCCGAGCAATGGGGAATAGGTTAACGGTAGACCCACGGACTCTGACTCCGTTAGTCCTGGTTCGAATCCAGGTTCCCCAGCCAATTCTCCCGATTCTGAGCAAAAATCGCGATAAAGCAGGCTTCTCGGCCAATATCTGGGTCTCGGCCCGGTCATGATCGCGTGACTGATGCCCGGAACTGTAGCCCACAGACGATGCCCATCGTCAGGTCATCTCCGGGGGCGAATGCAGGATCGCGATGATGGCCACCCGTCACCACGTTGAGACTTATCCGCCGAGGAAAAATCTTTTATTGGCGCGCACGCCTCCCCCAGCGCTTTCCCACGGTTTCGACCGCTCGTTTCCGCACGCCGCGCGCAACGATTGATGCCCCGATGCTGTAGACGCAGCAGCCGAAGGCTTGAAGGCTGAGCGACACCCCCGCATCGATCAGCAGTCCCATGATAATTGGCGAGGCCCCGCTCGCCAGGACAGCTCCCGCTTCAACCGCAGACCGCACCCGAGCGAGCTCCCTTGCACCGAAAAGATCAACCCACAGGGCGGTGGCGAGGGTGGAACCGAATGCAGCACTGATCGCCATCAGAAGCATGTAGATCGGCGCGACAAGAGGATGGCTTGAACTCCCTAAAAGCAGCATGGCAGCAGCCTGCGGGAGAAGGAAGAGTGGGAGTAGCCGCTTCGGACCCCACCGGTCGATGACGGGACCGATGAGGATGAGTGCGGCCGCCTGAACTATGGCAAAGGCCCCTAAACTTCCGGCTACAGTCGCAATGTCCCACCCCTTCTGCTCTGCCAGACGGGCCTGATGAAAGAAGAAGCCCGTCACGACGAAGGGCGTCGCCAGCACAGCAGGCAACGTCAGAAGGAGGCGACGGTCGCGCCACAGCGGCGCGGACGGAGTCGAATCCATAGGATCGCTGTACGTCCTGCTGCGCAATGGCATATCTCCCGCGACGGGGAGAAAGCGTAGCGCCACCGTCACCCCGAGAAGAACAGCCGACGCGTTCAGGAGCCAGCCGTTGCGCCAGCCAAACGCGTCCATGATGGAAACGGTGGCAAACGGCAGAATGCCCTGCGACAGGGAGAGCCCGAGCGCGATCAGTCCAAGGGCCTTTCCTGCGTCCTGTGGAAATGCCCGGGCCGTTGCCGTCAGAGCGGTGTGCGTCATCAAGCCTTGGCCGCCGAGGCGCAGGAAATAGAAGGCGATGGCGAGCGCAAAATAGTTGGGGCTGACGGCGACGAGGATGCAGGCAAACGCGAGCAGGAAAGCGACCGACCAGGTGAACCTGCGAACGGTCGTATAGTCGATCAAACGCCCCGCCCAGGTCAGCGTCATGGCGCTGGCGAAGGTACCGACGGCATAGGCGGTGCCGAGGCCGCCGTCACTAAGGCTGAAGGCCTCACGGAAATGGGCGCCGGACATGGCGACAAAGAAGGTCTGGCCGAAGCTCGAGAGCGCCATCAATATCGCGCCGAAGAGCAGCAGCGACCAGTTACGCCGCGAGAAGTCTATATAGCTCTTGATCATGTGCCGATGGAAACAGGTGGAGGGTCAGCCGTCATCTAGCGTCGCATCGACTACCTGCCAGGGGGAGAAACGGCAATTGCCTCGAGCAGGTCCGCCACATCCACGAAGTTGTCGGCACGTCCTGCAGGATTTGCGGAGGCGCAATGATGGGTCGTCAAGCATGGTGCACTCGTCGATCTTAGAATGCGAGGAAAAGAGGCACCAGCTTTCCGTCTCCGGCGACCACCACAACAGTGGCTGCCATCGGCGAACACCAAAACCGGTTCCTCTTCAACATCCCCTCGATCCAGTGCCTGGCTAAGGTGCGCACCTCACGCACTGCTCGAACGTCGGATCGATCTCCAGGCGGCGGACTGCGATCGGCTCGCCGCATGCCGTGCAGTAGCCATAGTCGCCGTCTCGAATACGCGACAGCGCCATCTCTATTGCCACCCTGCGGTGCTGCCTGCGGCGCGTGAGGTTCTTGGCCATCTCCTGTTGCTGCATCGCATCCATCCGCGAGAGGCGCCCGACGCTCTGCTGATCGAGTTCGACGGGAGCGCGATACTCCCCGCTTTCCTCGATCAGCGCTACTGTCTCAGTCAGTTCCG
>DASYHX010000176.1:0-17179 GCA_035998065.1 Pseudorhizobium sp. | reverse complement strand
TGGCCGCACCCACTTGATCGCCTGCCCTTCACGACCGATCGGGATGCCCTCGTAGCGGCGGCAGATGAAGAGCGGCATCAGCAGGTGAAATGCCTCGTAGGTGTGGCTGGCGAAGGTGACCGGCGCGAGACATGGCACCTTCGTGGAAATTCCGAGCTCCTCTTCCAGTTCCCGAATCAGCGTCTCCTCAGGTGTCTCTCCCGGCTCGACTTTACCACCGGGAAATTCCCAAAGCCCAGCAAGAGACTTGCCCTCTGGGCGCTGTGCAAGAAGGATGCGTCCATCCGCATCGATCAGCGCACAGGCAGCAACGAGCAGGAGCGGACGTATGCTCGTCATTGATCCGCCTCCCGCCAATAGTGATACTCATAAACCGTTTCAAACCCGAACTTCCGGTAGAGCTCAAGTGCGGGCGTGTTCGTGTCAAGAACCTGCAACCATGCACTGCGGGCGCCACTGATGCGCGCCCAACGTAGTGCGGAGGCAAGCATTTCAGCTCCGAAGCCCTGACGCCGGAAAGCCTCTGCCACGGCGAACTCCATGACTCCGGCAAGATCATTGTCCTGCACGCAAAGCGCCACAGCCATTGGGCCATGTCGCGGCTTCTCAATGACGAACAGTCCCGTCACCGGCTTGATGGCGCTCAGCACCTCCGCCAAGGCAGGCTTCATTCCCGGATCTTCGCCGCGCACTTGCAGGTTGGCGTCGACAAAACGGCCGATGTCATGCGTCGGCAAATGATCAATGGTGTCCGGCAGTGCCGGACGTCCCAGATCCGCTGTCATGACCTGGACAGTCTCAAACCGTTGCCAGCCTTGCTCAATCAACGTCTCGATCAAAGGCGGCGGCGCAAGCGGCGTCTGCCGCACGATAAGTGGGCGACCGTAGGCCTGGAAACGCTTGCGTGCCTTTTCTAGCCGCAATTCCATGTCACGTACGTCCGAAGGATCCAGAGGCACTATACAGTTCAGCCGCTTCGAAGGATGTCCACCAGAGAGACGAACCTGCCAGCTGCCGTCATAGATGACGGTGGCGGCCGGCCATGCACGAAAGCCAACGGCCTCAAGACGGCGGACAAGCGGCAGGTTGCGTGAAGACGAGGTTGCTTGCATGCGACCTCAGCTCCGATAGTCGCCGTTGATGGCGACATATTCCTTGGTTAGATCGCAGGTCCAGACCGTGGCTTGGCCTTTGCCGATACCTAGGTCAACACGCACCGGAATGTCATCCTGCTGCATGATCGCCGTCGCCGCAGCCTCCGAGTAAGCGGGATCCCGTTCCCCCTCGACCGCCACGCGCACACCGCCAAACCAGATAGCCAGTTTGTCGCGATCGGCCATCTCGCCGGATTTCCCGACTGCCATGACGATGCGCCCCCAATTGGCGTCCTCGCCGGCGACAGCGGTTTTAACGAGCGGCGAATTGGCGATCGAGAGCGCTATCTTCTTTGCAGCGAGGTCGTTCTCGGCACCGGTAACTGTGATCTCCACCATCTTACGGGCGCCCTCGCCATCGCGGACCACCTGCAGGGCAAGATCCTTGAGGAGATCATTCAGCGCGGCGCGAAACCCTTCCAAAGCCGGATCATCGACAGACGTCACCTTGACCTGACCGTGGGCCGCTGCAACGCCCGTGGCAAACAGCATCAGCGTATCGGAGGTGGACGTGTCGCTATCGACCGTGACGGAATTGAAGCTCGGCTCGACACCGGCGGACAGCAGTTGCTGCAAAACCGTCGCATCGATATCCGCGTCCGTCACCACGAAGGAGAGCATCGTTGCCATGTCCGGCGCGATCATGCCGGCACCCTTGGCAATGCCGTTAATGGTCACCTGCGTGCCGCCGATTTTAGCCCTCCGAGTCGCAACTTTGGGATAGGTGTCGGTGGTCATGATCGCCTTGGCTGCTTCCAGCCAGAAGTCCGGCACGGCGCTGTCGTTCATGGCGCCGAGAACGCCGGCAAACTTCGTTGCATCGAGCGGCTCGCCGATCACGCCGGTCGAAGCGAGATAAATCTCGTTCTCGTCGCAGCCAACCGCGGCGGCCGCCGACTTCGCCGTGAGTTCCGTGGCAGCCTTGCCCCTGACGCCGGTGAAGGCGTTGGCATTGCCGGAATTCACCACGACGGCGCGTGCCTTTCCGTGCGACAGATTGGCGCGGCAGAAGTCGACCGGCGCTGACGGGCATTTGGACCGTGTGAAGACACCGGCCACAGCCGCCGGCTGGTCGAACACCATCAGCAGCACGTCAGTGCGGTTCTTGTACTTGATTCCGGCCGCCGCAGTCGCCATGCGCACGCCAGGGATTTCCGGCATATCAGGAAAGGACTTCGGAGCGAGCGGAGATATGGAAGCTGACATCAGTGGCGATCCGGGCTGAACATGGAAGGGCCCGGAAAACCGGGCCCCTGGAAAAGTCTTATTGCTGGGCCGCAGGCGCCTCGCCCGCTGCGGGGTCGGCATCGGGAGCCTTGTTGACCTCTTCATAACCCGTGCGCAAAGCTTCGTCCATGATCTCGACCTCCCGCTCGGCCTTTGCCTTCTCGATGATCGAAAGATACTTTTCACGCATCACCAGCTGACGCACCTGCGGCTCGACCTGCTCCAGCGCCGGAGGCTGTACGTCGCGACGATCTTCAAGCTTGATGACGTGGTAGCCAAACTGTGACTTCACCGGCGTCTTCGTATACTCGCCCTTCTCTAGCGCGAAGGCTGCTTCCTCGAATTCAGGTACCATGCGACCCTTCGTGAACCAGCCGAGATCGCCGCCGTCGGACTTGTTCGAGTCTTCAGACTTTTCCTTGGCGAGTTCGGCAAAATCCTCGCCGGCGTCGAGCTGCTTGATAACGTCGTTTGCCTCTTCCTCAGTCTTCACGAGGATGTGGCGGGCATTGACCTCTTCCTGCTTCGGAAGGGCTGCAATTTCTTTTTCGTATCGAGCTTTGACCTCATCCTCAGTCACGGCCTCGACCACGTGCTTGCGGAAGTACGCATTATGCAGTTCGCGGTCCTTGATGTACTGCAGCCGCTTCTGGAAGTCCTCCGATTCGTCGATGCCCTCGTCGACCGCCCCTTGCGCAAGAAGCTTGACATCAATGGCGCCGGAGAGTGCGGCGACCCGCTTCTGCTCGTCAGGAAGCTGCTGCAACTGCGGGTCGAGGTTCTGGATCGCGAGGTCGAGCTCCGACTGGTGGATCTCCATGTCGCCAACCTTGGCGACAACCGCATCTTCCTGCGCGAAAGCGGGAGCTGTGAAGGAAACTGCGACAGCAAGGGCGGCCGAAGCGAGGAATTTGTGGCGCAACATCAAGTCACCTTTCGAGATATGGACGCCGGTCTCAGAAGCGCCTGATCCCGGTCGGAAAGCCTTCACAAACATCGGATTGTGGCCTTTGTGTATCGGCCGCTACCGTTGACATCAATCGACCCCCCTCTTATCTGTCACGCAACTTTGCGTCCAGAAGAGTTTCCGGGCGCAGCGGGCAGTCTGCCGGGCAAAACTCGGCCTGAGGCTTCGCTTTCTTTTATGTAAAGATGACTGGAAAGGACCATTCTAATGGTCAGCTTTGGCGGATTTGCCCGCAAACTGTTCGGCTCTGCAAACGAACGTCGCATTCGCTCCTACAAATCATCGGTTGAGGCTGTCAACGCCCTCGAAGATCAGATCAAGTCTTTGTCTGACGAGGGGCTTGCGGCGAAGACGGCCGAGTTCCGCCAACAGCTCGAGGGCGGCAAGACGCTTGACGACCTTCTCGTGCCGGCGTTTGCCGTGGTGCGCGAGGCGTCCCGCCGCGTACTCGGCATGCGCCCCTTCGATGTTCAGCTGACTGGCGCGATGATCCTTCATGATGGCGCCATTGCAGAAATGAAAACGGGCGAGGGTAAGACCCTGGTGGCAACGCTGGCAGTCTACCTCAACGCTCTGGCCGGCAAGGGCGTGCATGTCGTCACCGTAAACGACTACCTCGCCAGCCGCGACGCCGGGACCATGGGACGACTCTATGGCTTCCTTGGCTTGACGACAGGCGTCATTGTTCATGGCCTGAATGACGACCAGCGCCGCGCTGCCTACGCCTGCGACATCACCTACGCGACAAACAACGAACTCGGCTTCGACTATCTTCGCGACAATATGAAGTACGAGCGCAACCAGATGGTTCAGCGCGGCCACAACTATGCCATCGTCGACGAAGTTGATTCGATCCTTGTCGACGAAGCACGTACGCCGCTGATTATTTCCGGGCCGCTGGACGACCGCTCCGACCTCTACACCACCATCGACGCCTTCATCCCGATGTTGTCGGAGGAAGACTACGAAATCGACGAAAAGCAGCGCTCCGCGAACTTCTCCGAGGTAGGCACGGAAAAGCTGGAGAACCTGCTTCGCCAGGCCGGACTTCTCAAGGGCGAGAGCCTCTACGACGTGGAGAACGTCGCCATCGTCCACCACATCAACAACGCGCTGAAGGCCCACAAGCTCTTCAACCGCGACAAGGACTACATCGTCCGCAACGGCGAGATCGTCATCATCGACGAGTTCACCGGCCGCATGATGCCCGGCCGCCGCTATTCCGAGGGCCAGCACCAGGCGCTAGAGGCCAAGGAAAAGGTGCAGATCCAGCCGGAAAACCAAACACTTTCCTCGATCACCTTCCAGAACTACTTCCGCATGTACTCGAAGCTGGCCGGCATGACCGGTACGGCTGCGACGGAGGCCGAGGAGTTCGGCAACATTTATCGGCTCGAGGTCGTCGAGGTGCCGACCAACCTGCCGATCCAGCGTATCGATGAAGACGACGAGGTTTACCGGACCTTCGAAGAGAAATTCAAGGCGATCATCGAGGAGATCAAGGCTGCCCACGAGCGGAACCAACCGGTTCTCGTCGGAACGACCTCGATCGAAAAGTCCGAGCTACTTGCAACCATGCTGAAGCAGTCGGGCTTCGACAAGTTCCACGTACTCAACGCACGCTATCACGAGCAGGAAGCTTATATCGTCAGCCAGGCCGGCGTGCCGGGCGCCGTCACGATCGCGACCAACATGGCCGGTCGCGGCACCGACATTCAGCTTGGCGGCAATATCGACATGCGCCTGGAACGCGACCTTGAAGGGCTGGAGCCAGGGCCTGAACGCGACGCCAAGGAAGCCGCGATTCGTGCCGAGGTAAAGGCACTGAAAGAAAAGGCGCTTGCTGCGGGAGGTCTTTATGTCATCGCCACCGAGCGACACGAAAGCCGGCGCATAGACAACCAGCTGCGTGGCCGTTCCGGTCGCCAGGGCGATCCGGGTCGGTCGAAGTTCTACCTGTCGCTGCAGGACGACCTGATGCGCATCTTCGGCACCAACCGGATGGACGGGATGTTGCAGAAGCTTGGGCTGAAAGAAGGTGAGGCGATCGTCCATCCTTGGATCAACAAGGCTCTGGAACGCGCTCAAAAGAAAGTCGAGGCGCGCAACTTCGACATTCGCAAGAACCTCCTGAAGTACGACGATGTCACCAACGACCAGCGCAAGGTGATCTTTGAACAGCGCATCGAACTTATGGATGCCGACCCGGAAGCACTGGGTGAGATCGTCGCGGATATGCGCAACGAGGTCATCGAGATTTTGGTGGCAAAACATATTCCGGAACGCGCCTATGCGGAGCAATGGGACGCTGCCGGCCTCAAGACGGAGATCCAGCGGCTTCTGAATCTCGACCTAGGGATCGAGGATTGGGTAACGGAAGAAGGCATTGGCGAAGACGATATCCGCGAGCGCATCACCCAGGCTGCCGACCTGGCAGCCGCTGACCGCGCCGAACGCTTCGGACCCGAGGTCATGAACTATGTCCAGAGGTCGATCGTCCTGCAAACGGTTGACCACCTGTGGCGCGAACACATCGTAAACCTTGATCACCTGCGTTCCGTCGTCGGTTTCCGCGGTTATGCGCAGCGGGACCCGCTGCAAGAATACAAGGCGGAAGCTTTCGAGCTCTTCCAGGCGCTGCTCGCTAACCTGCGCGAGGCTGTGACTGCGCAGATGATGCGCGTTGAACTGGTGCGTGATCAACCCGCACCCGAACCGCCGCCGGTGATGGAGCCTCACCATCTTGACCCCCTCACAGGTGATGACGACTACGCCGGTGGGAACGATTCCGGAATGCAAGTAGCGCCCGATGATCGGGATCCGACAGACCCGGAAACGTGGGGTAAGGTCGGCCGTAACGAGGCATGCCCCTGCGGGTCGGGCAAAAAATACAAGCATTGCCACGGCGCTTTCGAGCAGGCCTAGGGTATAGGCAGCAAGATCGGCAATGTCGCTTGCGAGTGGCATTGCTCGTTGGATGTGCGGGGGAAATGGCAACCACCGCAAGGATTGTTAACCCTGCCGTGGCAAGACTGCATCGCGTGTTGCGTTTGATGCGAGTATTGCGTGCCGATCATTGCGGTCATCGAAACAGCGGAGAAGTTCCTCCCGAACAGCCTGCGCAGGCGGCTCGCGCCTTCGCTTGCCCGCTTCAATGAGAAGCGGAACGCCGAGGGGGACACGGCCCATGCGCAAGCGCAGGCGCTGGTCGCCTTCTCCATCCGGGTTATCAGTGCTGCAATTGCCCTCGTTTCCCAGATCATTCTGGCCCGTGTCATGGGCGAATTCGAATATGGCATCTTCGCGTTCGTCTGGGTTCTTGTGATCCTGGGCGGCAGCCTTTCGTGCCTGGGTTTCCACACGTCGATCATCCGCTTCCTTCCCTATCACCACACGGCAGGCGACATGGCCGCCGCGCGCGGCCTGCTGCTCACCGCACGTATTTTCACTCTTGTTTGTGCAAGCGCCGTCACGGGAGCCGGCCTCCTGTTCCTGCATTTCTACGGCAACCTGTTCGAGACTTACTGGCTCGTGCCCCTGTTTCTTGCGCTGGTGACCCTGCCGATGATCGCTCTAGGTGACGTGCTGGACGGGACGGCTCGCGCAAACAGCTGGACGGTGACGGCGCTGAGTCCAACCTTCCTCATCCGCCCGACATTGATTCTCGCATTCATGATTTCCGCCGTCTCGCTCGGTGCGCCGGAAACCGCCGTGACCGCGATGCAAGCGGCGCTTGCGGCGACCTACGTCACCACCCTTCTGCAGTACGCCCGGCTACGCGTCAGGTTACAGCGGACCTATGGCCGTGGAACACTGCGAATTCACTCCCGCGCGTGGCTGGCATACTCGCTGCCGATCTTTCTTATCGATGGTATCGGCTTTCTGCTGACAAACGCTGACGTCGTGGTTGTGGGTCTTTACTTGCCGCCGGATCAGGTCGGTATCTATTTCGCGGTCACCAAGATCATCGTCCTCGTCCAGTTCGTGGCGTTCGCGGTCAAAGCAGCCGCCAGTCCCCGCTTTTCCGTTTTGCTTGCGATCAAGGACAAGGAGGAACTCGCGCGCTTTGCCGGCCAAGTTACCCGTTGGAGTTTCTGGCCGTCGCTCGTCATCGGCCTCGCGCTACTTCTCATAGGAGAGCAGTTGCTCAGCCTCTTCGGCCCCGCCTTCACCGAAGGACATTGGTTACTGCCGATCCTGTTTGCGGGAATCCTCGCGAAGGCTCTGATCGGACCGGGCGAGACACTGCTGAGCATGGGAGGGCATGAAAAACTCTGTGTTCTGATCTATGGGGTCGTTCTCGCCGCCGCGGTTGTCGCGAACATGATCCTCATACCGCAACTAGGCCTTGCGGGTGCCGCGGTCGCGACATCGTTGGCGATGGCTCTGGAAGCACTGCTCCTTCATGTCGCCATACGCCGCACACTGGGTATCACGTTGTTCGCGCTGGCCCGACCTCACGTTGTTCCGCGTATCAAGGCTGTATGACCATGTCACAACCTCCCAATGGCTCTGATCTCGCACGCGCTTTGGATGCAGGCTGGCCTCAGCCACTGGCGCCGACATGGCGGCAGGACCGGCCGCAGGCGGATGCGCAGGTTGCCGTCGGCAGAGTGGGGCGCGAGCTCTGCCTCTATCCGGCGTCCTTCGGTTACGAGATCCAGCAGGAGCTGGAGTTCCTCACAAATCGCGCGATGGAAGCCAACATCTTTTTTAGCGCCCGTCTTTTGGCACCGGCCATGCCTCGTATCGACGACAAGCCGGTCCGGTTCGCGCTGATCCGTGATGAGGAAGGCGAGCGCAGCCGGATGCGTCTGCTCATGCCGTTCACGGTGGAGAAGCCTGGCTTCTCTGTCGGTCCCGCTATCGTTCGCGCCTGGGCCAATCCGTTCGGGCCGCTCGGTACTCCTTTGGTAGATGCTGAAGGAGCAGCCGAAACGCTGGACAATTTGCTTGAGGCTCTCGCGAGGCAGGAAGCACATCTTCCCTCTGTTCTCGTTCTGCCACAGGTTAGACTGAACGGACGGTTCGCACAGCTGATGAGGGCCGTCGCGGTGTCGCGCGATCTACCCGTCACGCTCACTGAGCGTCTGCAGCGACCCATGCTGGAGAGTGACGAGCCTGCGGAGACCTACCTGAAGGATGCGATCTCTCCGCACCACTATCGAGAAATGCGCCGTCAGTGGCGAAGGCTCGCGGCGCAAGGCAGGCTGGAATATGCCGTAGCGCGGCAGCCTGAGGACGTGCGCCTGAAGATGGAGGAATTCCTGGCGCTGGAGGGAATGGGCTGGAAGGGACGCAAGCGCACGGCCTTGATCAACGATCGCTACCGCGCCGCTTTCGCTCGCGAGGCCATCACCAATCTGGCAGAAATCGACGCCGTGCGGATTCACACCGTTGAATTCGAAGGCAAGGCGATCGCCTCGCTCGTTGTCTTCCTCATGGCGGGAGAGGCCTTCACCTGGAAAACTGCCTATGACGAAACATTCCGTCGTCACTCGCCGGGGAAGCTCTTGATGATGAAACTCACCGAGTGGCATCTCAACGACGCTAACATCCTTCGCACCGATTCCTGCGCCATTCCCAACCATCCGATCATGAGCCGGTTCTGGAGCGAGCGCGAGGAGATGGGCACGCTGGTCATCGGACTGAGCCGAAACAGCGACCGGGATGTGCGTCAAGTATCAGCGCAGCTTCACATGTATAACAGCACCCGCAACATGGCCCGGCTCCTACGCCAGAAAATCATGTCTATCGCCCGCAAACCCGAATGAACGCGGCAGTGAGACGCTCTACCGTGCAACGGTGGGCTGCCGCAGCAGCCGCCGGATGACCTTTCCGCTGGTGGTTAACGGCAGTTCGCCAACGAACGCGAACTCGCGAGGGTACTCATGCATGGATAGCCTGTCCTTCACCCAATCGCGAAGTTCATCGGCAAGCGTCTTGGAGGGATTGGTTCCCTCCGCCAGGACCACATACGCTTTCACGATCTCTGTGCGCACCGGATCAGGCTTGCCGATCACTGCGGCGAGACGCACTGCCGGATGCGCCACGAGACAGTCCTCAACCTCGCTTGGCCCGATACGGTAACCCGACGAGGTTATGATGTCGTCGTCGCGGCCAACAAAGGTGACATAACCGTCAGGATCCTGGCGCCCCAGGTCGCCAGTCAGCAGCCATCCTCCCGCAAATCTTGCCGCGGTCGCTTCAGGATCGTTCCAGTACCCAAGGAACATCCCTGGATCTGGTGCTTTCACCGCTATCTGCCCTAAGGATCCTGCACCAAGTGGATGTCCTTGATCGTCAACGATCGCAATCTGATGCCCCGGGATAGCTCGCCCGATGGCGCCGGCGCGAGAGATGCCGAGTCTTGCCGAAGAGCCAAGGACGAAGTTGCATTCGGTCTGGCCAAAAAGTTCGTTGACGGTCACCCCGAGAGCCTGACGCGCCCATTCATAAGTCTCACGGCCCAACGCTTCCCCTGCGGACGTGATGCTGCGCAAGTTGAGCCGGTAGATCTCTTGTGGATTCTCCACCTGCTTGAGCAGGCGCAATGCCGTCGGCGGGATGAAGGCGTTGCGTACTTGCATCTCCGAAAGAATGCGAAAGGCCATGTGAGGGTCGAACTTCTGCGCCGGAGATGAAACAACCGGGATTCCCAGCATCAGCGATGGCATCAGAACATTGAGCAAGCCACCGGCCCAGGCCCAGTCTGCGGGCGTCCAGATCCGGTCCCCTGCCTGAGGAGCGAGGTCATGGCCCATCTGAAAGCCGGGGATATGTGCGCCGAGCACGCGATGACCGTGCACGGCAGCTTTGGGCAAGCCGGTCGTTCCTGACGTGAAGATCATCAGCGCAGGATCATCAGGTGTCGTGGCGGCGGCCTCGTGCACCGGCGCATGTTGCGCGACAAGCTCGTCTAGCCGAATGAGGTTCGGCCCTGCAGGCACCTCCTCGATCACAATGATATTCCGCAGGTCCGGCAGACGCGACAACGCTCCCTGCAGGCGCGAGAGGCCAAAAGCGTTGGTGATGAGCACTGCAGCGCCTGCGGCTTTTAGACGGTAGACGAGCGCCTCTTCGCCGAACAGCAGAGCCAGGGGGAGCGCGATGGCACCCAGCTTGTAGATCGCCACATGCGACACAACAGTCTCGTGGCCTTGCGGCAGAAGAAGCGCAACCCGTTCTCCCCGTACGAGCCCTAGACGCGAGAGACCATTCGCCAGGGAGTTGGAGCGCGCCGACAATTCGCCGTAGCTCATAGAAAGATGACGGCCAGCGGGATCGAAGTGCTGTAGACAGATTCGATCTGGCTCTTTGACCGCCCATGCATCGCTGACCGCCACGCCCATGTTGAGATTAGGGGGAATTCGCCACTCGAAGTCGCGAATGATATCGTCATAGGATGATCGGGAGGGTAGCAGCATGGCCTTCATTGCTGACAGCAGTTCCCCATCCGCTAGCATCAGTGCGCCCTGCCTACAAGCAGGCCAGACGCATGTGCTCTCCAGTTGCGGAACGTTCCTCGAGATGAGCGTTGCGGGCTCACGCAACCGGGCGAAGCCGACAACTGGCCTCAAATCCCGCCACCGGGACGAGTGCCCAAAAGGCGACGGAGTTCTACCTTGCGCTCCAGCCGGGCGGCGTGATACAGGCCTGTCCCGTACCTTCCGTGCCCCGTTGGCGGAATTGGTAGACGCGCCTGACTCAAAATCAGGTTCCGAAAGGAGTGCTGGTTCGATTCCGGCACGGGGCACCACAATTGCCGAGCCATTTTTAGCACTCCTTGAAGTGTCCTCGAAGCCGCGGCTACCGTTCTTCAAAGAAGCCGATGCTCTGGAAGTCAGAGCTGTCTTCGACGGTCTTCTCCCGTCGCCTCGTTTACAGTTGGCCTCCATCTGATAAGGGAAGACGAACCGTCAGCAGGAGATCAAGATGGCATCCGCTTTATCGACCGCAGCCTCTCGGACGTTGGCCGGATATGCCGCAGCCGCGACTCTTGGCATGACCGCCACGGTAGGCGGTGCGCTCGCGTTTCAGCATGTCGGCGGCTATATTCCCTGCGCCCTCTGCCTTCTACAGCGCGATCCCTACTATTATGGAATTCCCATTGGCGTCGCCGCCATTCTCGCCTCGGTTTTCCGACTTCCTGCCTGGACCGTGCGCGGCCTTCTGGCGGTCGTTGGGATCCTGATGCTCATTGGCGCCGGCATGGGCGTCTACCATTCCGGCGTCGAATGGGGTTTTTGGGATGGTCCCGCGACCTGCGCCACCAGCGCGACAGGCGTTTCGACCAATGCCGGCAGTCTTTTGGATGACTTGAACGCTTACCGCGGGCCGTCGTGCACAGAAGCCTCGCTGCGTGTCTTGGGTCTTTCCTTTGCGGGGTGGAATGTGATCGCAAGCCTGGCACTTGCGGCGGTCGCCTTCATCGGTGCGACACGGAAAACCTAAGGCTGCAGCTCGGTATCCCAGTAAAGATAGTCCATCCAGCTTTCGTGCAGGTAGTTCGGCGGAAAGAGCCGCCCATTGTTGTGCAAGTCTTGAACGGTTGGCTGGAACGGCTTTTGGTGGGGGAACATCGCCGCTTGCTTCGGCAGCTTGCTCCCCTTACGCAGATTGCAGGGCGAACAGGCGGCTACGACATTCTCCCACGTGGTCTGCCCGCCATGAGCGCGCGGAATCACATGGTCGAAAGTGAGTTCTTCGTGCGCTCCGCAATACTGGCACTCGAAGCGATCGCGTAGGAAGACATTGAAGCGCGTGAAGGCTGGATGCCGTGTCGGCTGAACGTAGGTCTTCAGGCTGACCACGCTCGGCAGGCGCATGGAGAAGCTCGGAGAGGAGACCGAGTGTTCGTATTCCGCGATGATGTTAACACGGTCAAGGAAAACCGCCTTGATCGCGTCCTGCCAGGACCAAAGCGACAAGGGGTAGTAACTCAACGGCCGGTAGTCGGCGTTCAGGACGAGCGCCGGCAAGGCCTGGGGAGAGACTGCAATCGTCAAGGGGTACTCCTTACCGATTCGGCATCTGCAGCTTTATATTAGGTCCGATGCCACAGAATTGTGAAGCCACATTAACAACTAGAACCGAAATGCTAAGGGGCAAGCGGAACGGCATCCTTGCCGGCATCTGTAGAATAGTAGGACCAGAAGAGGCGGGCAGCAACGGAGCGCCACGGCGCCCACGTAGAAGCTATGTTTGCTGCGACACGCGCGCCTGGCCGTTCAGGCAACCGGAAAGCACGCGCAAGCGAAGCCTGCAGCGCGACGTCACCAGCAGGAAAAACGTCGGGGTGCCCACCGCAAAGCATCAGGTAAACTTCTGCCGTCCACGGCCCGATGCCTGGCAGCGCCGTCAGTTGTGCTATGGCAGTCTCTGGTTTGACACGACAGATCTCCTCCAGGTCAAGATCCGATCGCAACACCGCGACGGCAAGATTGGCGAGAGTAGCCTTCTTAGCGGCTGAAAGGCCGAAGCTTGCGACTGTCTCCGGGCGGTGAGAAAGCCACCCTTTTGGGGTCACTGAGCCGGCCGCGGACATCCGGTTCCAGATCGCAGTAGCACTTGCCTTGGACACCATCTGCGAGACGATGATAAAGGACAATCCCGCAAACCCGGGTCGCGACAGCCGGAGCGGCAGCGGCCCTGCAGCCGCCGCAATCGGGACCAGGCGGGGGTCGACCGCCACAAGGTACCGCAAGCCTTGCTGAATATCCTCTTCCGTGCGGATCAGCCGCATCGTCTGTCCCTGTGGCCGTTGCTCAAAATCCATGCAAGAAGAAAGCATGCGCGCACAATCCGGTCAAAGGCCCGTTTTTCGTTTTGCCCCGAGCCCCAACGGCAGGATGCATCTGGGCCATGCGTTGTCAGCGATTCTCAACCACGACATGGCGGCTGAGGTCGGAGGATCGTTCCTGCTGAGAATAGAGAACATCGATTTCAGCCGCTGTACACCGGAGTATGAGGCGGCAATCTATGATGACCTACGATGGCTGGGCCTGCGATGGGATCATTCGGTGCGTCGCCAGTCGGAGCACCTCGGTGCCTATGCCGCTGTCCTTGACGGGCTCGTTGAGAATGGCCTCGTTTATCCCTCCTTCATGACGCGGGGCGAGGTGAAGGCTGTCATGGGCAAGTACGAGGCGGCAGGGGGGATATGGCCGCGCGACCCGGACGGCTCTCCGCACTATCCCGACCAGGACTGCCGGCGGAGCCAAGCAGAACGCAAGGAGTTACTTGGCCGCGGAGTGCGCCATGCTTGGCGTCTCGACATGGAGAAAGCCGTCGCTGTCGTCAGACAGCCATTGACCTGGCGGGAAACCGGCAAAGGCGCAGAACGCCGCGTAGAAGCTGACCCTTCGGTTTGGGGCGATGTTGTCCTGTCGCGTTCCGACGCGCCCTCGAGCTATCACCTGTCAGTGGTGGTCGATGATGCATCGCAAGGCATCACGCACGTAGTGCGGGGAATGGACCTTTTTCACGCGACTTCGCTACATCGATTGCTGCAGGAACTGCTCGGTCTAGATGAACCGACCTACCACCATCATCGGCTGATCAAGGGGGAGGACGGCCGAAAACTTTCGAAGAGCAACGGATCGACGTCGCTTTCTGATCTGCGCCAGGCCGGGGTCTCACCGGCGCAGATCCGCCGCCGCATCGGGCTCTGAGGCATCCTTGATGGAGCTGCCGTCGCGGTTATGGCGTTTACGCCGTGCATGCACCACGACGGAATACACCCTGTATTTCATCAGGGCTGCGTTGATCTCCGCTCCCAGCATGAAAATGACGCCCACCATGTAAAGGAAGACCAGCACGATCATGACCGAGGCCAGCCCGGCATAGGTGGCAGCATAGTTGGCGAAGGTCGCCAGGTAGGACGCGAAGATCAACGCCCCCACCGTCCAGAACACAAGCGTGACTACGACACCGGGCAGGACGTCAATGATCCGGCGCTGGCCGTCCGGCAACCATTTGTGCGACAGTATGAGGCCGGCCATCAGCACCAACACCGTACCATAGATGCCCCAATCGGATGCCGCTCTCAAGAGCCCCTCAAGCCAGGGGAAAAAGCGCTCGGCATAACGCAGTGCGACGGGAACGGCGACAAGAAGCGTACTGATGATGGCAAAGATGACGACGGCGGCGATCACGAATGCCAAGCTGGAAAGACGCGTATAGTACCATGCACGGGTTTCGCTGACGCGGTAGGCACGATTCAGGGAAATGCGCAGGGCTTCTACGCCATTGGACGCGAAATAGGCGGCTGCAAGGACCGAAAGCGTCAGGAGCCCCCCTCTTGGGATGGTCAGCACCTGCTCAACTTCGCGCGAGAGGGGTGCGGCTATGTCCTCCGGCCAGGTGTCGAAGAGGAGATGGACCGCAGTATCGGAAAAGCTGTCGGCGCCGAGAAAGCCCGCCAGCGCAGTTCCGAAGATCAGGAAAGGAAACAGCGCGAGAAGCCCCGACAGCGCCACGTGGCTTGCCAGCGCCCAGCCATCATCTTCGTTGAAATGGCAAAATGCATCCCACGCGACCTTATAAGCCAGGCCGAGCCCGCGTATCCTGGTGTTCTTCTCAGCCAAGGTCCGCTCCGTTGTCACTGTCAGCGAAATATGGGATGCACGGTCAGCTTGTACAGGGAGCAAATATGCCGCATCGCAAGTCTATCATCGTGACCGGCTGCTCCTCTGGCATCGGCGCCCATTGCGCACGGAGATTGAAGGCTGAGGATTGGCGGGTGTTTGCGACGGTCCGCAAGCCGGAGGATCTAGCACCTTTAGAGGCCGACGGAATCGAGACGCTGCTGATGGACTACACCCGCGCGGAGACGATGGCCGCCCTCGTCGACACTGTGCGCGGGCGAACAGGTGGCCGGATCGACGCGCTGTTCAACAATGGCGCCTACGGTCAGCCGGGCGCGGTGGAGGACCTCACGACGGACGCGTTGCGCGAGCAGTTTGAGACGAACCTCTTCGGCTGGCACGAACTCACGCGACAGGTCATCCCCTTGATGCGCGTCCACGGCTCGGGCCGGATCGTCAACTGCTCGTCCATCCTTGGCATTTTACCCTATCGCTTTCGTGGTGCTTATACAGCTTCCAAATACGCCCTGGAGGGACTGACGCTCACGCTGCGCATGGAGCTCGAAGGCAGCGGCATTCAGGTAAGCCTGATAGAGCCCGGTCCGATCGAGTCCCGGTTTACAGCCAATGCGCTCGCGAAGATCTACCAGCATATCGATCTGGAGAAATCCGCCCACCGCGAAGAGTATCAGCGCCAGCTGGCACGACTGACCGGTGACGGGGCGAAGAACCGCCACAAGCTGGGTCCGGAAGCCGTGTATGACGTACTGACGCACGCCTTGACCGCCGCAAGACCCAAACCACATTATCATGTCACCACACCTGCCAAGCAGGGAGCGCTGCTGAAACGGCTGCTTCCAGCAGATTTCTTTTATCGATTAATGCGTCGGCTCGACTGACGAGATAGGCAAGTTACCAGATGTCCAGCTTCACGACCGTCCTAGCGCTGATCGTCATGGGCCTCGTCGCCCTCGTATTGATCCGCGGCCTTTTCAACATGATGAAGGGGACTGATGCCAACAAGTCGAACAAGCTGATGCAGCTTCGTCTGATGCTGCAGGCGATCGCAATCGTGCTCATCATGCTGACGCTCTGGATCACCGGCGGCGGCAGGTAGCATGGTCAAGCTGAACAAGATCTACACCCGCACCGGCGACAGCGGAACCACCGCTCTTGTGAGCGGTCCCCGCCGGGACAAGCACGACCTGCGTGTCGAAGCTTATGGCACGGTTGACGAAACCAATTCCACTGTGGGGCTCTCGCGGCTTCACACAGGAAGCATGGCTGAACTCGACGCCATGTTGGCGCGCATACAGAACGACCTGTTCGATCTGGGGGCCGACCTTGCCAATCCTCAGGTCGAGGAGAACCCCGAATTTCCCGCGCTACGCATCATCGATGCGCAGGTCGAACGGCTGGAAAACGAGATCGATGAATTGAACGCCACACTGGAGCCGCTCCGCTCATTCGTGCTGCCGGGTGGCACGCCGGCGGCGGCGGCCTTGCATCTTGCCCGAACCGTCTCCCGGCGTGCGGAACGCTTGATGGTGGAACTCTCCCGGCATGAGCCCGTAGGAGCGCCCGCGCTCAAATACATCAACCGGCTGTCGGACTTCTTTTTTGTTGCCGCACGTCATGCCAATGACGAGGGCCGGGCGGACGTGCTCTGGGTGCCCGGAAAGCACCGCTAGCCGGAAGGCAGGAAACGAGATGTTCGTCCCGATCCACGACGTGAACGCACTGAAGTACATTCGCGTACAGTATGTAACCTTTGGGTTGATCGCGATGAACTTCGCGGTCTGGGCGCTGACGGCTCTGACGCCCGCCGCTGTCGGGGAACTCGCAGCGCTGGGACTCGGCTTCATTCCGGCCGTAGCGTCGAAAGCCGCTGTTCTGGATCCTTCTCTCGTGATTGTCCCCAGTGACCTCACGTACATCACCTATGCCTTCATCCATCTGGATTTCTGGCACCTCGCCTCCAACATGCTGTTCCTGTGGGTCTTTGGAGACAATGTCGAAGACGCCTTCGGTCATCTCCGCTTCTTGATCTTCTACCTCCTGTGTGCCGCTGCTGGGGCGATCTTCCATACCTTGATCACACCGGCATCCGAGGGCCCGTTGATTGGTGCTTCCGGGGCGATTTCGGGCATTGTGGCAGCCTATTTCATCCTTCACCCGCGGGTGCGGCTCTGGGTTCTGGTATTTTTTCGCATCCCGCTTCCGCTGCCCGCTTTCATCCCGCT
>DASYHX010000146.1:0-3399 GCA_035998065.1 Pseudorhizobium sp. | reverse complement strand
CTGAGCTCCGCCGCCAACGACCTTTCCAAGCGCACGGAGCAGCAGGCTGCGGCCCTTGAGGAAACTGCGGCAGCTCTGGACGAGATTACCGCAACGGTGCGCGCCTCCTCCTCGCGTGCCAACGAAGCCCGCGACATGGTTCACGAGACCCGTCAGAGCGCGGCGAAGTCGGGTGCGATCGTTAAAAGCGCCGTAGATGCCATGGGCCGCATCGAGGATTCGTCGAACAAGATCAGCCAGATCATCACCGTAATTGACGAAATCGCCTTCCAGACCAACCTTCTCGCCCTCAACGCCGGTGTCGAGGCCGCTCGTGCCGGCGAAGCCGGCCGCGGCTTTGCCGTCGTAGCACAGGAAGTCCGCGAACTGGCACAACGCTCCGCCAATGCGGCCAAGGAGATCAAGACCCTGATCACCGCTTCGGCATCGGAAGTGGAAGGCGGCGTCTCGCTCGTCCGCTCCACCGGCGACGCGCTGCTGGAGATCGAGAACCTTGTCAACCGCGTCAACGGCCATGTCGAATCGATCGCAACCGCTGCCCGCGAACAGTCGACGGCACTGGCCGAGATCAACTCGTCTGTGAACCAGATGGACCAGATGACCCAGAAGAATGCCGCCATGGTCGAGGAGACGACCGCGGCGAGCAGCACTCTGGCCGAGGAGAGCCGGCAGTTGCAGAGCATGCTCCAGAACTTCAAGCTGGATGGCCACGCCTATGGATCGACAAGTCGCAGCATGCGGGCTGCAGCCTAGATCATCGGCAACGCAAATCCCCACGGCCTGGAGTAATCCTCCAGGCCGTGACTGTGTTCAAGGCTTCTTGAGCCGTGCTCCATCGCGGCGCTTATACACTTTCGGAACCATTGCGGGTCTCTCCTCATTGCAGACAGGCCGCCAATGCGCAGGAGGACCCGGCCTTGATCAGCGACCTCTGGTACAAAAATACCGTTGTCTATTGCCTTTCCGTCGAAACCTTCATGGATGCCAATGGTGACGGCGTCGGAGACTTCGAGGGCCTCTCCCGACGGCTCGACTATCTTGCAGGGCTCGGAGTGGGTGCAATATGGCTGATGCCGTTCCAGCCATCACCGGGCAAGGACGACGGGTACGACGTCACCGACTACTACAGTGTGGACCCTCGCTACGGGACGCTTGGCGACTTCGTCGACTTCACCCACGGTTGCAAGCAGCGTGGCATCCGAGTTCTGATCGATCTCGTGGTCAACCACACCTCCGACCAGCATCCCTGGTTTCAGTCAGCCCGCAGCGATCCCAACTCGCGCTATCGCGACTGGTACGTATGGTCGGAGACCAGGCCACCGGATGCTGATCAAGGCATGGTTTTTCCGGGCATACAAGAAAGCACTTGGACTCGCGACGACAAATCCGGGCTTTACTACTTTCACCGGTTCTTTGATTTCCAACCCGACCTGAACACGTCCAATCCCATGGTACAGGAAGAGATTCTGAAGATCATGGGCTTCTGGATCCAGCTCGGGGTCAGCGGCTTTCGCATGGATGCGGTACCCTTTGTCATCGCCGAAAAGATACCGGGTCAGAAGGAGACGAAGACGCACTTCGACATGCTGCGGACCTTCCGTGAGTTCCTGCAATGGCGCAAGGGCGACTCGATGATCCTCGGGGAAGCGAACATCCTGCCGAAGGAGAACCTGAAGTATTTCGGCGACGACGGCGACCGCATTCAGATGATGTTCAACTTTCCGGTGAACCAGACCCTGTTTTACGCATTGGCAAGCGGTGACACCCGGCCGATGATCGATGCTCTGGACAAGACAAGGCAGAAGCCGCACACGGCCCAGTTCGGTCAGTTCCTGCGCAACCACGACGAACTGGATCTCGGACGCCTGAGCGACGAGCAGCGCCAGAAGGTCTTCGAAGTGTTCGGACCCGACAAGAGCATGCAACTCTATGACCGTGGTATCCGCCGCCGGCTAGCCCCGATGCTGGGCGGCGATCAGCGTCGCCTCGAACTCGCTTATAGCCTGATGTTCTCCCTTCCTGGGACACCGGTCATCCGCTACGGCGACGAGATCGGCATGGGGGACGACCTGAGCCTTCCGGAGCGCCACGCCTGTCGCACGCCGATGCAATGGTCTGACGAGCCACAAGGGGGCTTCACCAAGAGCGACAAGCCGGTGGCCCCGGTAATCTCGAAAGGCCCCTTCGGCTTTACACATATCAATGTCGCGGAACAGCGCCGGTCCCCCGACTCCCTCCTGAACTGGATGGAGCGGCTGATCCGCATGCGCAAGGAAGTCCCTGAGATCGGTTGGGGAGATTATACGGCTGTCGACACGAAGGACCCCGGCGTCCTCGCTCTGCGATACGACTGGCGTAACAACTCCGTTCTGATCGTCCACAACCTCCATCCGGAGCCTGTGGAGATCGATCTTGACGTCGGGTGCGGTGAACACGGCAAGCTGCTAGTCGACATTGCCGACAGCGAAAGCAGCGAAGCCGATGAGAAGGGGCGCCACCGCCTGCTGCTGGAGGCCCATGCCTACCGCTGGTTTCGCGTGGGCGGACTGGATTACCTGCTACGGCGAACGGAAATCTAAGAACCGCCCGCTCAAGCCTTCTTCGGGCGGAGCCCCTCGAAGAACAGTAGCTCCAGGAACCGCGCGGCGTCCTCGAACCGTCCCTCGCCCGCGCGGCTTTCGCCCAGAACGGCGCGCACCTGGACGTCGAAATCGGCGTAGTGCTGCGTGGTCGCCCAAATCGCAAAGATCAGGTGATAGGGATCGCAGCGCGCAATCTTGCCGTTCTTGATCCAGATGCGGATCACCTCCGCCTTCTCGTCGACCAACGCCTTGAGCGGCCCGGTGAGATCGTCCTCGATATGGGGAGCCCCCTGCAGCATCTCGTTTGCAAAGAGCCGGCTTTCGCGCGGGAAATCCCGCGACATCTCCAGCTTACGGCGGATGTAGGAACGGATTTCCGATTCCGGATCACCCTCCGCCTTGATCGCCTTGAGGGGTTCCAGCCAGGTGAACAGCATGCTCTCCAGGAGCGTCCGATAGATCGCTTCCTTGGTGCGGAAGTAATAGAGGAGGTTCGGCTTCGACATCCCGGCCGCCTCGGCGATCTGATCTATGGTGGCGCCGCGGAAGCCATTGGAGGAGAATACCTCCAGCGCCGCATCGAGAATTCGCTCCTCCTTTTCCTCCTGGATCCGCGTCCGCCGCTGCGTCTTCGCCGCCCTCGGTACTGCCATGCGCTCGCTGCCCCCAGTCCCCGCCACGATCTCCACGCTCGACCCGCACATCACCTTTTCATCCATCGGTGAGATTTGCGATTTTTCGTCTTGAGTGGCGGCGCGGAAATTGTATGTTTTTACCAACCGGTCAAATTATCAGCGACAAGTCCAACAAAGGCAAT
>DASYHX010000135.1:0-4654 GCA_035998065.1 Pseudorhizobium sp. | reverse complement strand
CCGTAAGGGTTGATGGACGCGAGGCTGAGCACCCGCCCTTCTCTTACCTGCGGCAGCGCATTCCAGAAGGCGCTTGTCTTCAGTGCCGCAATGGCATCGGCCGGATGTGGCGGGATCAACACGATCCAGGCGTCCGGCATGCTGGCCAACGTCTCGATCCCGATCGGTGCCGTGGCACTATACGCGGTGACACCTGTCCACGCATTCTCAAGCGCTAGCCGCTCAAGGACGGCACCGAACATGCTGTCGGCTCCGAAGACACGGTAGTGCCGCGCGTCGCCCAGGTTGACCGGCAGCACCGGTCGCCGGTCCCCGCAGGCAAGGACCTTCTGCTGGCGCAGAAGTTGTGCCTCCACCTCGTCGCCCAGCAATGCTGCTGCCGGCAGTTCCAGCCGCGCGCCAATTGCCCGCGTCGCCTCCACCGCCAGCGCAAGCGGGTTCTGGTCGGGCATGTAGATGGAGAAAGTCTCCACCTGTGCAATCCGGTCGAGCACAGGCTCGCTGGCCACATAGAAATTGGAATTGAGGATCAGCTCTGGCCGCGCGTGGTAGAGCGCCTCGAAGTTCGGCAGTCCGCGCAGGCCAAGATCCGTCACGTTGGCGGGCACAGCGGGTGCCACTGCCACCTCGCGGAACTGTCGAAGCTCCGCACCCGCCACCACATTCGCGCCGATCGCAAGCAGCGTTTCCAGCAACGCCCAATCCAAAGTCGCCACTCGCGTCCCTTGCCCTGCCGCACGCAGGGGTGGTGGCGCGGCAAGCAGCGCGGAAAGACAGGCCAGAACCCGTCGCCGCGTCCATGGAGGCATAACGGCGGTCACAGGACGTAACTGACGGGCAGTTGGTGCTGCGGATGCTCGAAGACGCCCATGTCGACGCCGAAGATCCGTTTCAATACGTCGGAGCGCATGATTTCCTTCGCGTCGCCGGTCATCAGTATGCGCCCCGCGCTCAGTGCCGTGATCGTGTCGCAGTAGCGCGCCGCAAGATTGATGTCGTGGAGCACGACGATTACCGTCAACTGGCGTTCCTGGGCCAGTGTCCGCACAAGAGAGAGAACTCCCGTCTGGTGCGAGAGGTCGAGTGCCGAAGTCGGCTCGTCGAGTATGAGACAGCGTGCATCCTGCGCCAGCATCATGGCAATCCAGGCGCGCTGCCGTTCGCCGCCGGACAAGTTGTCCACACGGCGATCCGCAAAGGATGAAAGATCGGTCCGCTTCATGGCCGCGTCGATCGCTTGGTGGTCCGCATCACTGAAGCGAGCAAGCGTGCCGTGCCAGGGGAAGCGGCCGAGCGCCACCAACTCGCGCACCGTCATGCCATCCGCGCGGGGCGTGAACTGCGGCATATAGGCGACGTGGCGGGCAAAGGCCCGCTTGCTCCAAGCGCTTGATGCTTTCCCGCCCCAGACGATTCCGCCGGACGTCGCCATCACCTGCCGGGCAAGGATCTTCAGCAAAGTGCTCTTGCCCGACCCGTTTGGCCCGACGAGACCGCAGACCCTTCCGGCCTGAACGTCAAGGTAGATGTCGGACAGGATAGTTCTTCCGTTCGCCGCGAAACCGACGCCCCTCAGCGAAAGAAATCCCTCCGACATCTCCGTCTCGACCATAAGGGATCCAGTCTACCATTTCTTGCTGAGTTTGAAGCTCACGGTTCTGGCTTCGCCATAACCGCAGAACAGGTTGGTATTGCAACCCGAGACGTATTCTTCGTCGAAGACGTTGGTCACGTTGAGCGATGCCCTCCAATCGTTCTTCTCGTAGCGGATGCCCGCATCGAAAACGGTGACGTCGTCAACCTTCAGCGTGTTTGCCTCATCGGCCCAGGACTCGCCCCTGTGGCGAACCCCTGCGCCAAGGCTCAAGCCTTCCAGAGCGCCCTGCGTCACCGTGTAATCCAGCCACAGGGAAGCCAGAACATCCGGGACGACATTTGGCGAATTGCCGGTGTAGACGCCGTTTTCCTTGAACTCGAGATCAGTATAGGAGGCTGCGGCGATCATCTTCCAGTTCTCACTGATGTTCATCTTGGCCTCGACCTCGATACCGCGCGATCGCACCTCGCCAGCCTGCCGGTTGGGCGAAGCGGGCGCCGTGAGCAGGAAGTTCTGCTTGTTGATATTGAACACCGATGCCGTGATGCTGCCGTCCATCCAGGTCGGCTCGTACTTCACGCCCGCCTCGTACTGCTCCCCTTCTTCCGGCTTCAGCGCACCGTCGGCACTGGATCCAACGAGAGGGCTGAAGAAGGTTGCAGCGCTCAAATAGGGTGTCATGCCGTTGTCGAACTGATATGCCAGGCCTGCGCGTCCACTCCAGGCGGTATCCGTCAGGATCGAGGTGGCGCCTGCGATCTGGTCATCAACCTCGTTGTCGAGATAGTCAAAGCGACCATTCAGGGTCACAATCCAGCCGTCTCCGAACCTGATCTGGTCCTGGGCGTATATGCCGACCTGATGAATTGTGTAAATCTGGTGCGTGGAGGGCGCCAGTGCCGGGAACGGCAGGTTGTTGTCAAAGGTACCGGGATCAACGCTGGAGCCGAACGTTGCCAGCTGATCGTTGTCCAGTCGGTAGTAGCGGTAGTCGATGCCTGCCATGACCTTATGGTCTGCGCCGCCGAGGGCGAACTCGTTCTCGATCCGGTTGTCGATGTTAAACGAGTCCGCATCGGAGCGGACGTCGTCAGCATAAAGCTGCACACCGGCATCGTCCTGGGAAAGCCAGTCGAACGGGTACATCTGCCGTTCACGCTTGGCGAGATGGCCGTAGCGGAGGTTCTGGGTGAATTTCCATCCGCTCTTGAACTCGTGCTCAAACTCGTATCCGACCAGCGTCTGGTTCATCCGTCCGAGGTCGAAGTGAGGATCGCTGAGGAAGCTGTCGCGGTCGATCCTGCCGAAGAACGGGTTTTCCACTACCGTGCCGCCGTAAGGCAGAAGTCCATTGGTGGTATGGGTTTGGTCAAGTCTGCTGACATAAGCATAGACATTGAGGCTGGTGGCGTCGTCCGGCTGCCAAGTAACCTGTGGCATTACGAAACCATGGACATCCTCCTGCTCATCGGAATATCCGTCGCCGCCTGAAAGCTTACCCGTCAATCGATAGCTCATCGCGCTGTTGCCGCTGATCTCGTCGGAGATGTCGAAGCCGGTAAAAGCACTGCCGTTACTGTCGATGCCGATCTCAGTGTAGACGTATGGCTCGGCGGTTGGACGTTTGCGTACCAAGTTCACCACGCCGCCGGCATTGGCGCCACCAAGCAGTACAGACGCCGGTCCTTTTAGGACTTCCACGCGCTCCAGCATGAAAGGATCGATCTGGAAATTACCGAATGCGTGGCTCGTGAGCGCTAGGTTGTCGAGGAAAAGGCCCGTCTGGCTGGCGTTGAAGCCACGAACGTAGATCCAGTCCGTGTCCGGGTCTGATCCATAGGGCTGTGAAAAGACACCCGGCGTGTAGAGCAACGCCTGATCGACCTTCTCCACAACACCCCGGTCATCCAGCTCCTCGCGCCCAACCACAGAGACAGACTGCGGAATCTCATTGATCGGCGTGCCTGTCTTTGATCCCGTTGTTGTCCGCTCCGCCACATAACCATCCACCGGCCCCACGGCGAACTGTCCGCCTGTTTGACCTTCCGCCTCGATAACGATGGTTTCAAGCTGCGTGTCCTGCGCCAACGCTGGCATCGCCGCTGCAATCACCGCCAAAGCGGCGCCAGCATTCAGAAGCTTCGTCATCACCCTCAAATCCCGCATGATCCAATACGCTCCGGCCTATGCCGCAGCCCTTCCTGCGACTTCTAGATAGATGAGCAAATAACTCATCTTTTCTTCACAGGCTTGAAGGCGTTTGCGAAATTTGAACTTTTCTGGTGGATCGGACGAGTTTTCGCCTTACTTGCGGGCCTTGCGCCAGTACGAGGGCGTGACGCCGACGAATTGGCGGAAGGTTCGCGTGAAATGCGCCTGGTCGGCAAAGCCCGTCTCCGCCGCCACCTCGCTCAAGGACTTCGGCTCACAGGTCAGTAGTTGCTGGGCTCTCTTGATCCGGGCTTTCATCTGCCACTGATGAGGCGCCGTTCCTGTCGAAGCCTTGAATGCACGGCTGAAATGAGATTGCGACAACCCGGTCAAGCTTGCCAGTTCTTCGAGCCGGATGCTGCGCAGGCAGTTGCTTTCTATGAAGTCCAATGCCCGGCGCATTTGCCAAGAGGCGAGCGCACTCTTCTGACGAGGAACGCTCCGTCCAAGCTTCATCGCGTCGATGATCAACGCCAGGGCGAGACCATCGCCGTAAAGATCGTGCAGCGGCTGTGGGTTGGCACATTCCTCTGCAATCAACCGGGCAAGGGCGACGATCTTGCGATCGCTGAACAGCAGATTGGCATCCTGTAGACGCCTCGGATCAAGATCATCTCCCAGCCTTTGCAGTAGGGCATCTGCATCGAAGTGAAGGTCGAGGTGGCGCATGGATCGCACGCTGACGACATCCACCCAAAGGTCCATGCCGGCAGGAACATAGGAGATCGGCCGGTGCTCGGGATCCTGGGGCACCGATGCACCATTTGCCGTCATCTTGACCAGCGGGCGCCCCTCGCCTTCCGCCTCAAGCAGAATGAAAAGCCGCGGATCCTGCGCCACGTAATA
>DASYHX010000125.1:0-4687 GCA_035998065.1 Pseudorhizobium sp. | reverse complement strand
AGACGAACGCCGGCGCCCAGCCGCAGATCGTCAAAGGGGAGCATGGAGTCCGCGAAGGTGCGGATGTCGCCCGGCTCCAGCTTGTACTCAATGGGCGGAAGTCCAGGAGCGTCGATCTCCAGCTGGCGCCGGATAAAATCTTCCGAGGTCGTAGCTGTTTCGACGCCGATCACCTTCCCGTTGAGGTCCTCGACCGACTTGGCGTCACTGTCCTTGTGAACGACGTAGACGTAGGGGCTGTAATAATAGACGCCAGCAAAATCGATGACCTGGGCACGAGCTTTCGTCGGCGTAACCGAACCAACACCAAGATCATACCGTCCCTGCCAGCGCCCTCCGGTGAGCGTCGCCCAGTCCGGCGTCTCGAACGAGACCTCAACTCCCAGCCGCTTGGCGATTTCCTTGGCCACATCGACGTCGAAACCGGTCAACTGGTTATTATCGTCAAGAAAACTTTGTGGAGGCCATCCACTGTTGGTCGCAACGACCATCGCGTCTCTCTCCATCACGCGGTCCAGCGTAGCCCCAGCATGGGCGCCCGTTGCCGCAGCTAGCGCTGCCGCAGCGATCGCAAACTTGATCATGAAAGCCTTCATACTCTCCTCCTATGAGTGCCAGACACCCTCTCCGTGTAAGATGTCTGACAAGAGGATTTGAGGACATCGAACGGAACATGTCAATCGCCGCGCGTGAAGGGACTTATGAAAAATCCTGATGCGCTGATGTTTGCGCGGAATGAATGACAGGTCGGGCTTGCCCACATAGCCGCAGGTAACGTTAGGTGGACAATCAGCTTCAGCATCAGGTGCGATGAAAGGCTCCCATCTGCCTATGCTTCAGCGTCGATCCGCTAACGGCCTCGGCCTCCTACCGAGGCATCAAAAACTCGGGTCAGCGGATGCTTCATGCTGCGGCGTCCTGGAGTCTCATCGCGAACCGACATCTGGTGACACAGGCTGGCACTGCTAGAACAGCATCCGGTAGCTGTCGAACAGCATTTTGGCGGATGTGATTGTAAGGAAGACGCCGAAGAGGATGCGAAGAGTGTGTGGCTCGATGGAGTGGGCGGTGCGGGCACCCAGGGGTGCAAACCACATGCTCGTGGCGACGATGGCAACCAAACCTCCCAGGTTCACGTAACCGAGCGAGAAAACCGGCAGCCCACTCTTCCCCCAGCCATTGACGATGTAGCCGACGGTCCCGGGAACCGCGATGATCAGTCCGATCACCGATGCAGTGCCGACGGCCCGTCTCACGGGGTAGCTGAAGACACTCAGTGTAGGAACCGTCAACGTACCGCCGCCTATCCCCATGAGCGTGGAGATGGTTCCTATGGCTGTCGCCATACCCGCTTGTCCCGGCCGCCGGGGTAGCCCCTTAACCGGGTGCCAGCCTTCACGGGTGAACAGCATGTAGAGCGCCACTAGCGCGGCAACGATACCGAATACGCTAGTCAGCAAGGACCCTGACGCATAGGCGGCAACGACAACGCCCAGGATAACGCCGAGGGCCACAAATGGGCCCCACAGCTTCAGAAGCTCCGTATCGACCGCCCCCTTGGCCTTGTGGGTGCGGATCGACTGGATCGATGTCGGAATGATCGTTGCAAGGGATGTTGCCACAGCTATGTGTGCCCGCAGACCGATATCGACGTCGAACGCCGCAAGCACATGGTAGAGAACCGGCACCACGACAATCCCGCCGCCGACCCCCAGGAGCCCGGCCAAAAAGCCGGAAACGCATCCCACCAGACCAAGAACGAGGGCAAACGAAGTCAGCAGCATGATCGATGCAGGCATAGCGAAACCAGAAAATGGGATGATGGAGGTGCCCGGAAAGGCTCTTTCGATGGACAGGGCGCGCAACGCGCACCCTGCCCCTTGGATGTATTGGCGCCCCTGCGGCGGTTAGCTGACCCGGAAACGAATCTCGCCCACGCCGGCCACGTATCCGACCATTTCGTCGCCCTTGACCACCGCGCCGACGCCCGCTGGAGTTCCGGCAAAGATCAGGTCGCCCGCCTTCAGCTCGAACAGGCGCGACAGGTAGGAAATCATCTCAGGCACCTTCCAGATCATCTGGTTGAGGTCGCCGCTCTGGCGCGTCTCGCCATTCACCTTGAGCCAGACTTCCCCTTCCGTCGGATGCCCGACTTCGCTGACAGGATGCAAAGGCCCGCAGGGCGCCGATGCCTCGAACGCCTTGCCGGTTTCCCAAGGACGTCCGAGTTTCTTGGCCTCCCCCTGCAGGTCGCGGCGTGTCATATCGAGGCCAACAGCATAGCCATAGACGTGGTCAAGGGCGCTCTCGAGCGGTATGTTTATGCCGCCCTTGCTGAGCGCCACGACCAGTTCGATTTCGTGATGAACGTCACTGGTTTCCGTTGGATAGGGAAAGTCCTGACCCAGTGGAACGATGGTGTCCGGGTTCTTCTGGAAGAAGAAGGGCGGCTCCTTGTTGGGGTCATGGCCCATTTCGATGGCATGGTCGGCGAAGTTGCGGCCGACGCAGTAGATGCGGTGGATGGGGAAGAGCGCATCCCTTCCCGCGACCGCCAGCGTCGGCACCGGCGCCGGCTTGATGACGTAGTTCTTGAGTTGAGGCATTTCGTTCATTATCGCGCTCCTGCGTAATATTCGATGCGTTTTTCAAAGTATTCGACCCCGGCGGACAGCAGCATGGCCGCCGCGAAGAGAAGCATGGTGAGAGCCCAGAACCGCTCCATGTCGAAGCTTCTCGAATAGAGTTCGAAGAGCTCTCCATAGCCGATGATGGAGACCAGGATCTGGCCGATGACCACCCCCTTGACCCCGCGGATGAGGCCAATCCGGATGCCGGCCAGTATCTCCGGCAGCGCCGAGAGAAGGATGATCTTGGTGAAGATCGTCCATCGGGATGCGCCGTAGCTGCGCCCCATCTCGACGAGCGATGTCGGGACCTGCATGACGCCGGCTCGGGCATCCAGAACGATGATCCAGACTGCGAACAGGAAGACAGTAACGACCACCGTCGTCTCTCCCATTCCGAACAGGATCATCAGGATGGGCACCAGCGCCGACAGCGGAGCACTGACGAACATGTTCACCCAAAGGCCAAAGATGTTGTCGATAACCTTGAAGCGTCCCATGAGCACCCCAAGCGGCACGCCAACGGCGATGGCAAGGGTCATGCCGTACAGGAAAGAGCGCAGCGTTATCATCGACGCGCTTTGCCAGGAGCCGGTTTGGACGAGTTCGAAGCCCGCGCTGACGATGGAGGTGAACGGCGGGATGAGGAACATGACGTCGAGCCGCCCGACGACCTCCCATACAAGCAACCAGAACAGGAGAGACGCCATCATGGGAATGCGTGTGCCGAATAAGGTCATGGCGCATCACTCCGCATATTGCCGCAACCCCTGCCAGATCTCCTCGACCACATCGAGGTAACTGGCATCGCGGCGAATATCATCCGGGGAAGCGCTGCGGTCGATCATTGGATCGATCACTTGGGAAACGCGGCCCGGCCGAGGAGACAGGAGAACGATCCTGTCGGAGACATAAACGGCCTCTTCGATGGAGTGGGTCACGAAGATGAACGTCTTCTTCTCGAGCTCGACCAGACGCAGCAGATCCTCCTGGAACTTGCGGCGGTTCTGCTCGTCGACTGCCGAGAAGGGCTCGTCCAGCAGAAGCACGTCTGCGTTTACCGCAAAGGCTCGCGCGATTCCTACGCGCTGGCGCATGCCGCCGGAGAGTTCGTGTGGATACTTCTGCTCGAAGCCTGCCAGCCCCACCTGCTCGATGTAACGTCGGGCGGTGCGGTTTCGCTCCGCCGCCGGCACCCGTTTCAGTTCCAATCCAAAACCAACATTACGCAGCACCGTCGCCCAGGGCATCAACGCGAAATCCTGAAAGACGAAGGCCCGCTCCGGCCCCGGCCCCGTCACGGCGTGACCGTTCACGCGGATTTCCCCCGAAGTAGCAGGAACAAGGCCTGCGATGATCTTGAGCAGTGTCGTTTTCCCGCAGCCAGAAGGGCCAAGAAGAGTAGTGAGCTTGCCGCGCTCGAATTCGAGGTTGATGCCGCGGAGCGCTTCAACGTCTCCGTAGTTTTTGCAGATCTCGCGGACTTGAACGACCGCATCATTGCTGGTGGCGGAGGTCACGCTGCCGCTACGTGCCAAAGCAGGATTGGCCATGTCACTTTCTCCTCTTCTCAGGACGCAGCAGATGGATTTCCACGTATTGCAGGCCCGCAAGCGTCAATGTCGAGACAGCAATGATCGAAGCAACTGCCGCATACATGTGCGCATAGTTGGCGACCGAACGGTGATAGGTGATGAGGTCGCCGATACCGGTGGGCGTGATCAGCAGCTCTGCCAGCATGACGCCGATGAAACCGGCGGCGATACCGAGGCGAAGGCCGGCAAAGAGGACCGGCGACGCGTCCGGGATGATGATCTTGAAGATCTGCTGCATCCTTGAGCCCTGGAATGAGCGGCACATGTCCACCAGAGAAGGATTGACGTGCCGCACGGCCTTGTAGGAGTTCAGCACGATGACCGGCAGGGCCAGCATGATGACCGCCAGCGTCTTTGCCGTCAGGCCGATACCGTAGACGAAGGTGACAAGCGGAACGAGCGCGGCCATCGGAGCTGCCTGGAGCACGATGAACACAGGCGCCAGCAGCCACTCCGCCTTGTCGG
>DASYHX010000111.1:0-4996 GCA_035998065.1 Pseudorhizobium sp. | reverse complement strand
GCCGAGGATCGGCACGTCGACGCGAACATTCTTGTTGATCGAAGACGGGTCGATGTCGACGTGGATCTTGCGCGAGTTCGGCGAAAACGCGTTCAGCCGTCCCGTGATCCGGTCGTCGAAGCGCGCGCCGATGCAGACCATAACGTCGCAGTCATGCATCGCCATGTTCGCCTCGTAGGAGCCGTGCATGCCGAGCATGCCCAGCCAGTTCTTCCCCGAAGCTGGATAGGCCCCAAGCCCCATCAGCGTCGACGTGATCGGGAAGTTCGTCAGTTCAACCAGCTCGCGCAGCAGTCGGGAAGCTGCCGGTCCGGAATTGACGACGCCGCCCCCGGTATAGAGAACCGGCCGCTTCGCGCTCGCCATCAGCTCCACCGCCGCCTGGATAGCGTTGAGATCGCCCTGCATCTTCGGCGTGTAGCTCTTGTTGACGGGTGTTGCGCCGGGCGGCGTGTAGGTGCCCGTGGCGAACTGGACGTCCTTCGGGATGTCGACGACAACCGGCCCCGGTCGGCCGCTTTGCGCAATTCGGAAAGCCTCGTGGATGACTGCTGCCAGTTCGTTGACATCCTTGACCAGCCAATTGTGCTTGGTGCAGGGCCGGGTGATGCCGACCGTATCGCACTCCTGGAAAGCATCGGAGCCGATCAGCGTCGTCGGCACCTGACCGGAGAGACAAACCAGCGGGACGGAATCCATCAGCGCATCCTGCAGCGGCGTCACAGCGTTTGTGGCGCCCGGACCGGAGGTGACCAGCATGACGCCAACCTTGCCGGTGGAACGTGCATACCCTTCCGCCGCGTGGCCGGCACCCTGTTCGTGGCGAACCAGAATGTGCTGAATGTCTTCCTGCTGGAAGATCTCGTCATAGATCGGCAGAACGGCGCCGCCGGGATAGCCGAAGATATGCTCCACGCCATTGTCTTTCAGCGCCCTCAGAACGATTTCCGCGCCGGTCATCTGATTGTTGCTATCCGTCATGTCCTGGTCCATTCGCTGCTGCTGTCTGCTTTGGATGTCTATGCTGTGTTTCGGGCATAAAAAAAGGCCCCTTGAGGAGCCTGTGTTCGCGCATGGGTGGCTAACGCCGGATGGTCACCCCATCCTGCCCATGCGCTTTCCCACCACGATAAGTCCGTCTGAAATTCTCATGGGGCGAAGTGTTAGACAGATTGTTGCGCGTCGTCAACGCAAACGGACCAGAAATTGCGATACGGTCGTCATTCTGTCCCCTAACATAAGGTCTCTGTGAGCCTACACCACTTGTTAAGCGCCCTCTATTAGCTTGCCCAGATGTCTTATGCGGCGGGGTGGCTGGACCATGCCGTCACCCTATGAATGGGAGACGTCTTGCTGAACAACGATTTGCACCGTTCCGTTTCTGCTGGCGAACACGACCGTAGAGACTCCCACCGGGCAGGCAACCGAATGCTCGGCCGTGTCGTGGCCTGCAACGGCTCGCGCGCTACCATTGCAGCGATTGCCGAACTCGGGGAAACGGACCTTACTGAACTGTGGTCGGTCGGGCGGCTCATCTCCATCAATGTTGGCCGCAACCGCGTCGTCGCGCTCGCCTACTCCATGAACACCGACAAACACACATGGGGAGAGCGTGAAAACAACGAGTTCCGGATCGAGGCTGAGCTCTTGGGCGAAGTTCGGGTCGGTGACGACGGCCGTGAGGAATTTTCCGGCGGGATTTCGCGCTATCCCTACCTCGGAGCCGTCGCCCACCGAATCCGCGCCTCCGATCTGCTGCGCATCTATGACACCGGCAAGAATGACACCTGCGTCATCGGCAAGCTTACCCAGGATGAAACGATCGACGCAACGATCCACATCCCGTCCATGCTCTCGAAGCATTTCGCAATCGTTGGCTCCACCGGCGTCGGCAAATCCACGGCCGTCTCACTGCTGCTCCACAAGGCAATCGAGGCCGACCCGAAGCTCAGGGTGCTGATCCTCGATCCGCACAACGAATTTGCGGCCGCGTTTCCGGAACATGCAGTTGTCATCGATACCGACACATTGGACCTTCCCTTCTGGCTAATGAAGCTGGAAGAATTCGCCGAGGTTCTGTACCGCGGACGTCCGTCGATACCGGAAGAACTGGATATCCTCCGCGACCTCATTCCTGAAGCGAAGCGATCCTTTAGGGGCGGTGATTCGAGCCTCATGCGCCGCAGCACCGAAAAAAGCTCCATCACAGCCGACACCCCGGTTCCCTACCGGATGGCAGACCTCCTGGCGTTGATCGACGAACGCATCGGCCGCCTCGAAGGCCGCGGCGAAAAGCCTGTATTGCGAACGCTGAAGATGCGCGTGATGTCAGCAATCAACGATCCACGCTATCACTTCATGTTCTCCAACAACACGATCCAGGACACGATCATGGAGACGATCGCGCACATCTTCCGCATTCCCGGCGGGGACAGGCCGATCTCTACCTTCCAACTGGCTGGCATCCCCTCCGAGGTGGTCAATTCGGTTGCATCGATTCTATGCCGCATGGCGTTCGAACTGGCGCTGTGGAGCAATGGCGCGATCCACATGTTGGTTGTCTGCGAAGAAGCGCACCGCTACGTCCCCGCGGACGCAGAACGCGGCTTCTTCCCGACCCGGCAGGCAATTGCCCGCATCGCCAAGGAAGGCCGCAAATACGGCGTGTCGCTCGGTGTCATCACTCAGCGTCCGGGTGAACTCGACCAGACTATCCTGTCGCAGTGTTCCACCCTCTTTGCCATGCGGCTCGCAAACGACCGGGACCAGGAAATCATCCGTTCGGCCATCCCGAACTCCTCGATCTCCACGACGAGCTTCCTTTCGTCGATCGGCAACGGCGAAGCGATCGCCTTCGGCGAGGCGATCTCGGTCCCGATGCGCATGCGCTTTGCCCGCGTCGAACAGCGCTATCTGCCAAAGGCCCATGGCGTCGCAAACAAAGGTGACGAGGATACGCCGGATACGGTCGACCTGCGGGCCGTCGTGGCGCGCATGCGCTCCATCAACGGTCCAGACATCACAGCTTTCAAGCAGGACTTCGAACACAGGACCTACGACGAGCGTGAGGATTGCGGCGAGGACGCTGTCCCGGTAGAGCCGAACGTCCAGACAGCGACGGAGCTTGACCGCTGGGCAAGCGACGTCAACCAAGGCCACCACCGTCGTGCCCCTTCCCCGGGGCCCGCACGGCCGGAGCCATACCGCCCGGATATGCTTCCGCGCCCACGGATATCCGAGGCGCCACGGCCGTCACTCTACGAACGCCCCTCTGGCCTTTCACCGGAGGAGAGCCAGGACCGCTCCTCGTCCGGCTACCGCCCGTTGGGTGGCGAAAGCCTTCGCTCCACGCCGCTACGCCGCGAAGGCTCCTTGCGAGAGAGCCTTCTGAAGAAGCCGCTCAGCAGCCTCTACGACAAGGAGTGAGGATCGGCAGGATCTATCCTCCTCCAGCTTTCGTCCATCTGGTTGCGAAACCAAGTCATCTGGCGCTTGGCGTACTGCCGCGTGAGAGCGGAGGCCCGCTCCACGACCTCCTGCGGCGTCATCCGACCAGCAAGCATCTCAGCGATCTGGGCGACCCCGATCGCCTTCATCGCAGGGAGGTCCGGATTAGGATCAAGAGAAAGCAGGGTCTGCACTTCCGCCACGGCACCGTTGTCGAACATCTGCTCGAAACGCTGATCGATCCTTTGACGCACCACCTCCCGTTCCGGCAGCACGACGATCTTCCGCGCCCGCTGCGGGTCAACGATCACCGGGCCGGCTTTCCCCTGGAAGTCGGAAAGCGAGCGACCGGTTTCCTCCAACACCTCCAGCGCCCGTACGATCCGCTGGCCATCACCAGGTTCCAGTGCTTTTGCCATCGCGGCATCCCGCGCCGCTAGATCCCGATACAAGGCGTCCGCGCCCTCCTCTTTCAGCCTCAGCCGAACGCGGCAGCGGATCTCCTGCGAGATCTCCGGCATGTCGGATAGACCACCCGTCAGAGCTTTGAAGTAAAGTCCCGTGCCTCCTACAAGGACCGGCAGCCGCCCCTCCGCCTTCAGGCGTGGGAGAAGCGCCGCCACGTCCCGCAGCCAGGCACCGGTTGAATGACCGGTCGTTGCTGGCACCGTCCCGTAAAGGTAGTGCGGGATGCCTTCCATCTCCTCCTCTGCCGGGCGTGCCGTCAGCACCCTCAGCGTGTCGTAGACCTGCATGCTGTCGGCGTTCACCACGACGCCATCCATCTCTGCGGCCAGCCGAAGGGCGACCGCCGACTTGCCGCTGGCAGTCGGGCCCGTTATCAGGATCGCGTCGCAGTCTCTTGCAAGGTCGCTCATATGGCTCTCGTTGCCACGCTCATCGCCCATCCGTCAAATCCCGTCCTCGTGCCCTCCCTCGGAGAACGCGCCGCAGAGGTCGTACAGGCGGCAGGGCTCTATTGGCTGGCCGACGGCATTGCCTGCGACATCGTCCTGCGCGATGCGACAGACGCGGCCGCGGCCGAGGCCAAGCTGCAGGCGGTTATCGCGAGCCAGCCGATCGATCTCGTGATGCAGGAGGCGGAAACCCGTCGCAAGCGCTTCCTGATCGCCGACATGGATTCCACCATGATCGGCCAGGAGTGCATTGACGAGCTCGCCGATGTGGTGGGACTGAAGGACAAGGTCGCCGCCATCACCGCACGCGCCATGAACGGTGAAATCGCCTTCGAACCGGCGCTGCGCGAGCGGGTGGCGCTCCTCAAGGGTCTGCCTATCTCGGTCGTCGATGACGTCATCGCCAAGCGCATCACGCTGACCTCCGGCGGCCCCCAACTGATCGCCACGATGAAGGCGAAGGGCGGCTACTCCGCACTCGTCTCCGGGGGCTTCACCGTCTTCACCAGTCCGATCGCCGCCCGCCTCGGCTTCAACGAGAACCGCGCCAACCTCCTGCTAACAGAAGATGGCATCCTCACCGGTGAAGTGGCTGAACCGATCCTCGGCAAGCAGGCGAAGATCGATGCCGT
>DASYHX010000108.1:0-16751 GCA_035998065.1 Pseudorhizobium sp. | reverse complement strand
TCATGTTCATGTTCGTACTTTCTTCGCGTCCTACGCAGTTCGCGTCGGCAGGTCCGAGCATAATGCTCGGCCGCAGGAGACGCGCTCTACGCGTTGGTCTTCGACACAGCGAAAGAGGCGCTGGTCACCGCGCAGCATCGCCGCGCAGACACTGATCAGGCGAAGAAAGCTCGTGGAGGAGGATCGTCCGTGGACAGGATGATCGACGGCAAGCTGCCAGGCTCCGGCTGCGCGTTGAGAAGCGCAACGGGTTCTACCGCGTCCTCATCGAGATCTGCTGCCGGCATGACGGCTGCTGGTGCAGGAGTTGCACACTCAGGCGTGCAGCAGCCCATCTTCTCGTGGTCAGGGGCCATTCCGGCGGCCGCGCCGGCCATTGTACAGCTTACCGACGGCGCGGCTCTCGCCGCACCGGGGCTGCCGATGAGCGACAGCGCTATAAGAATGGCCACGATGAGCTTCATCACGATCCTAATACACATATGCTGGGCATCAAGGAAGGCCGCGCCCCGTGTGACCGCCGAGGTCGGCGAGCACCCATGGCGAGGACACGTTCATCTGCTGCCTAAAGCATTCCCCCTTTGTAGACTCAGATCCACGAAAGAGGTTTCCACTTTCGCGATTTCTCCCCTTATATGATCCTTCCCACCGTTGGAAGGTCAAGCGCTATTTCGTTGCAGCGACCACAAATCTCGCTTGCCGTCGGAAGCCAGCGCCCACCACTACCGCCAGTCACCGGCGCCTGCGCCGTGTCCTATTCGTTGATGGAGCCCCGTGTGGATGACCTGCGGGACAGAGATTTCGAAGCAGCCCCAACTCGCGCGGGAACGGACAAATGACGCTGCAGCCCGCTGTCGGCTGCGGAAAGCACCGCTTTGAGCCTCCTCCCTAGGAGCGGCTTTCCCAAGGCTGCGATAACGCCTCCGCACGTGAACGAATGTCGCAGCAACGTCCCGCCGTGCACCGCCTCAACTGTATAAGCCTCTTCCAAGTCGAAGAGTCTTCCAACCCCGAATTCCCATGCCAGCCGGCGGGGCTCCTCGTGCGCAGTTATCAAAGCCGGAGTCCAAAGCCGCTTGCGCCCGTAGCTCCCGAACGACCAATCGATGTCGAGCCCCGCGCCTGGTGTCCCCCGCACGGCGATGAACGGGTTCCACTCAGGATAACGCGTGAAGTCGACAAGAGCGTGCCACACCCTGTTTGGGGAAGCCGCGATGTCCACCTCCGTCTTGATGTGCAACATACCTTCTCCGGATTGGCGATGTCTGCTGATTACCCTAAGGGCCGAAAGTCCCCGCCGCTTGGGGCGGCGGCGGGGACTTGGCCATCCCAGAGAGGTCATGGGACGGCCCTGCTCCCGTGAAACAGGCGGGAGGCAGCTCAGGATCGCAGGTCTGTGGCCCGTGCCTTTACGGATTCTCCTCGTCGCAGCGGCTCACCCGCTCCAGGTACCGCTCAGCAAGCTCGTAATGCGCCGCCACCACTGCAGCGTGGTTGGCGCGCTGAGCCCACGCGAGCTCTTGCTCGGCCCGTGCCTGAAAGTATTCGATGTCATCCAGCTGAGCGCCCAGCGGTCTGTTGAGGGGCGGGGCTGCCCCATCCTCGGAATACGACAGACGCTTGTCTGCTTCGCCGGCTTCCACCGGACCACCCAGCAAAAAACCGAAGCTCTTCGTCATTGGATTCTCCACCGGAGGCGAGCGCCACCACCCTTCTTCGCTCGTCCGAACCATCGTTTTTCGGTCTTCATGCGAGCACGCTACCGTTTGCCACGGTGGCAAGGTCAAGCACCGTTTCGCGGTCTTTTGCGCTGCCGTTCACCTCATCCGAATAGCGGCGCCAAAGGGGCTCGGCGGATCCGGACAGGCATTGGACGGGGGCTATCTCTCGACGCTTCGGACGAAGTTCTGTTCGGCCGCTTGACCTTCCCACCGTGGCAAGCGGTACGGGCCCGACCTCCCTACGAAACCTGCGGACGAGAATTTCGATGATGCCGCTGAAATTACGTACGTTCTCCCCAGCCCCGTTTCGGGTGCACACCGAACTCTCATCAATGCCGCCCGGGTCGCCAGCAGGGCGCTCGGCAGCGTCACGAAACGCACGCCTTGGCCTTACCGGAGCCTTGCAGATCGCGGCCATCGGCGTGCTGACCACCGCGACGCCCGCCGCATCGCACTCGCTTCAGGAGGTTGAGCAGCAGCTCTTCAAGCGAGAACGCTACTTCCAGTCGGTTAACCAGCCGGCTCCCGAGTTCACCCTGCGAGACGCTGCGGGAAGGGTGCACCGCCTCCGCGATTACCGAGGCAAGGTCGTCATCCTCAACTTCATCTACACGAAGTGCCCAGACGTCTGCCCCCTCCATTCGGAGAAGATCGCACAGATCCAGAAGCAGACGAACATCTCCCCGATGAAGGACCAGGTCGCCTTCCTCACGATCAGCACAGACCCAAGAAACGACACCCCTAAGGTGATGAAGGAGTTCGGCGGTCAGCACGGACTGGATCCTGCAAACTGGACCTTTCTCACCACGCTGCCCTCGCAGCCGATCGGCACAACGCGGCAGTTAGCCGCCGCCTACGGCCTCAAGTTCACCACCATGCCCGACGGCATGCAGATGCATGGCGCCGTGACACACCTGATCGACCAGGAAGGCAGGCTGCGCGCGCGCTTCCACAGCCTGCGGTTCTCTCCCGTCAACGTCACGATCTTTGCGAACGCGCTCGTCAACAAAGCGCATACCCCGCACCCCCACGGCACAGAGGCGCTCACCCTTTGGGAGAGACTGAAGCTTTGGTTTTCCTCCTGGTGGGCATGAGCGTCAGCGGCGGCCGGCTTTCCACCACAGGTGATCCGAGGAGACTCTAATGGCTGATCATTCAAGCCACGCAGGGCACATGGCCGTAAACGGTGACCGCAAAGCCCTGGTGATCTCCGGTGTCCTCACCGGCATCTACTTCGTCGTCGAGCTCGGCATTGGCATCTGGACCGGCTCTGTCGCAGTCACCTCAGATGCTTTTCACACGTTCTCGGCTGTCGGAGGCGTCCTGATCGCGCTCGTTGCGCAGCGGCTCGGTGAGCGAGGCGCAACACCGACGCACACCTTCGGATGGGGCCGCGCCGAAATCCTCGGAGCCCTGTTCAACGGAATCTTCCTGTTCGTCATGGCGGGCTACGTCATCTGGATGGGCGCAACGCGCCTTCAGGATCCGATCGAGCTCGAGACGACCCCCATGCTCCTGGCTGCCAGCGGCGGGATCGTGACGGAGGTGATCTCGTTCTGGCTTCTATATCGGCGCCAGAAGGGCAACCTCAACATGAAGGGTGCCTTCTGGCACATCCTTCAGACGTTCGTCGGCAGCCTCATCGTGGTGGTCTCGGCACTGGTGATCCGCTTCACCGGGTTTCTGGAGATCGACCCACTGCTCGGAATCCTATTCGGCTTCGTTCTTTTCTGGGCTTCGTGGCGGATCATGAGCGCCTCGCTCCGGATACTGCTTCAAAGCACCCCCGAGGATTTCGACCTCCAGGCGGGCATCCAAGCGCTGCGAGCCATCGACGGGGTCAGCGACGTCCACCACGTCCATGCTTGGAGCCTCGCCTCAGGCAAGAACGTGCTGTCGGGCCACATCATTGTGCGAGACTTCAGCTCCGATGGAGAGCGAGTTCTGAGCCAAGCCGGGGAGCTGCTGAAGCGAGATCATGACATCTACTTCTCCACCTTGCAGGTGGAGAGCCAGCGAGCCTCGGTCGAGGAAGGCGCTGAGGAGATCGACGTCTCGCAAACCACATAGCTTAACGCCGGTGCGAACGAGGCGTCGCCAAAAGCCCGGGAGCTCAGGGCGACGCCCGCCGCAGCTATCCTTTGCGCGTCCCGCCGAACGAGAGCAACGCAATCAGAGCAAAAGCGCCGAAGCACACTGCCAGGAACACGATCGAGAACCAGCCGAGCGCATGATGATCGAACCAGCCGAGCACCAGTCCGACGACCATGACAATGGCGGCTCCAACTACCAGCCACATCGCGACGTCGCCGAGGCCTCGCCGCGCTTTCGGTGGGGTCAGATCACCTCCGTGTCCGATCTCCTGCTCGTCCCTCGGGACAGGAAACGGATGCCCTGACTGGTCAAGTCTGTACTTCATCGGGTGTCCTCTCTCTTGATGAGGACGACTTGATGCGGCTTGCCACCGTTGGAGGGTCAAGAGGTGTCGCGGGCGGCTATGGCCACAGTCCGGCATGGCGCTGCAGCAGCGGTTTCGCCGAAACCTCAGACGCGCCTCTTTTGAGCTTGACCTTCCCACGATTGGAAGCCGGATAAGCTCAGCGAATCATTCACAAAGGAGATTCGCCGACCGACCTCAGGACCAGCTTCGACGACCCCAGGGTCGCTGCTGGACTACGCGTAGTTTTCGGTCGTCGCTTATATCAGACGATGCATTTTGAGCACCTCTCCAACGTAGAAAGAACATGGCAGGTCAGCCGCCGAGGCTTCATGCTTGGCGCGACCGCTACCGCAGCAGCGGCCGTCACGGGCTGCTCCCGGGTCGCCGCTCGGGCGGGCGATATCCAGCTGGCCGCCAAGGCGGGTCGCGCTCGCTTGCTGTCCGACTCGACCGTGAGCACCGCCGTATTCGGCTACGGCGGTCAGGTACCCGGGCGAGAGCTCCGGCTTCGCCAGGGCGATCGGCTAAGGGTCAGCGTCAAAAACGAGCTCCAGGAGGAAACGACCGTACACTGGCACGGCATTCGCCTGCCAAACGCGATGGACGGAGTTCCCCACCTTACTCAGAAGCCGATCAAGCCGGGGGAGACTTTCCTCTACGACTTTGTTGCGCCCGATGCTGGCACCTACTGGTACCACCCTCACCATAACAGCTCACAGCAAGTCGGACGCGGCCTCTATGGCCCTCTCATCGTAGAAGAAGCCGAGCCCATCAAGGTGGACCGGGATATCACCTGGCTCCTCGGCGATTGGCGCCTTCTCGAGGATGGGCAGATCAGCGATGACTTCGGCAACATGCATGACAGCATGCACGCCGGCCGCGTTGGCAATACGATCACCATCAACGGACGCGCTCCGCAGCCTCTCGCGGTCCGAACGGGCGAGCGCGTCAGGCTGCGGCTGATCAACGCAGCAAACGCCCGCATCTTCGGCCTGAAGTTTGCGGGCCACAGCCCCAAGATTGTCGCTCTGGACGGGCAATCGGTCACCCCTCATGAGCCGAGCGGATCGGTTCTCGTTGGTCCAGCCATGCGGGTCGATCTCATCATCGACATGGTCGGCGACCCAAGCTTGAAGTTCGCTGTGGAAGACACCTTCTACAAGGGTCTCGAGTACACGCTCACGACCTTGGAGTACGGCCCCAATCCGCTGCGGCAGGCCCTACTCACGACGCCCATCGCATTGCCTCCCAATCGCATCGCCGAGCCGCACCTGAGAGCGGCAACGCGCCACGAGATCACCTTCAGCGGCGGCATGGGCGGCGGAATGGGAATGATGGGCGGCGGCATGATGGGCGGCGGCATGGGCATGATGGGAGGCATGAGCTGGGCCATCAACGGCGTCTCGGCGACGAGCCATACTCATGAGCCGATGCTCACGTTCGCCAGGGGGAAAACCGTCGTTCTCAACCTCAACAACGACACGGCCTGGTGGCACCCGATCCACCTCCACGGCCACAGCTTCCGCGTCATCTCGCGGAATGGAAAACCTACGGCTCACCGCGAGTGGCAAGACACCGTGCTCATGCCGCCGCGCGAGACGGCGGAAATCGCATTCGTTGCCGACAACCCTGGCGACTGGATGTTCCACTGCCACGTCCTCGAACACCAGGCCGCCGGCATGATGGCGAACCTGCGCGTCGCCTGAACACACTGCAGGAGATACTCGTATGCGTAAGATCATCAAATCCGCCATGTTCGGGCTGGGCTTGGCGCTAACCGCCCCAGCCGTGGCAGCCGGCGGGGCGAAGCCCGTGGCGGTCCTCTACAAGAACCCGCAATGCGATTGCTGCGAGACGTACGCCAAATATCTCCGCGTCCACGGCTATGAGGTGAAGGTCCAAGCCACCCACGACCTGCCGCTCATCAAAAAGAAGCACGGGATCCCCACCGCCCTCGAAGGCTGCCACACCACCTTGGTAGGCGGCTACGTCGTCGAGGGCCATGTTCCCGTGAAAAGCTTGAACAAGCTTCTCGCGCAACGGCCCAAGATCACTGGCATCTCGCTGCCCGGCATGCCGACCGGCTCCCCTGGGATGATGGGCCCGAAGACCAAGCCATTCAAAGTCTTCGCCTTCAACAAGGCGGGCCGGTCAGCCGTCTACTCGGTTGAATAGGGCGGACCTACTCGCGGCCTCTCGGCTCCGGGGCTCTGCGGACCGTCACCCACGACGTTCAGCAACCCCGGGGCAAGCGGGGCCCGCTACTCAGAAGAATGCCGTCACGGAGAGACGATGCTGACGCTCGACACCAAGAACTTTCCGGAGGGGCCGGAGCGCTACGCGGTCCCTGCTGATCGCTCCTTCATCTTCGCTACGGGCATCGAGAACAGCTATCCGACGATCCGGGGGCGCGACGGCGCCACAGTCCGTGTCGACCAGATGGCCAAGAGCGGCCACTACGACCGGTGGCGGGAGGACTTCGGGCTCGTCCGAGAGCTCGACATCGAATATCTGCGCTATGGTCCCCCATATCACCTGACCCACCTAGGGCCGGGTCGCTATGACTGGTCGTTCGCCGACGAGACGTTCGCCGAGTTGAGGCGGCTCGGCATCACCCCGATCGTCGACCTCTGTCACTTCGGTGTGCCGGACTGGATTGGCGACTTCCAGAACAAGGAATGGCCTGAACTCTTCGCCGAGTATGCGGCAGCCTTTGCTGCCCGCTTCCCCTGGGTCAGGCTCTATACCCCGGTGAACGAAATCTTTATCGCCGCGACCTTCTCGGCGCAGATCGGATGGTGGAACGAGCGATTGGCATCCGACGCCGCTTTCGTGACCGCACTCAGGAACCTCGTCAAAGCAAACCTCCTAGCCGAAGGAGCCATCCTGCGGACGCGGCAGCAGACTGGAACGCTCTTCATCCAGAGCGAGTCCACCGAATACTTCCACGCAGAGTGCCCGGCCGCCGAGGAGCGGGCCAGCTTCTACAATGAGAAGAGGTTCCTCTCGCTGGACCTCTGCTACGGTCACGACGTCAGCGCCAGGATGTACCGCTATCTGACCGACAGCGGTCTCGCCCCGCAGGAATATGACTGGTTCATGCACTGGGGGCAGCGGATCAAGCCCCACTGCATCATGGGGAACGACTACTATCTTACGAACGAGCACATGGTGCCGGCCCAAGAGGACGGTCCGATCACGGCCTCAGGCGAGATCTTCGGCTATTACGTCATCACCAAACAGTATTTTGATCGCTTCCACCTTCCCGTCATGCACACCGAGACGAACCTCGCCGATGCGGAGCGGGCGCCCGGCTGGCTCGCCAAGGAATGGGCGAACATGGTCCAGCTGCGGCGCGATGGCGTGCCGATCATCGGCTTCACATGGTACAGCCTGACGGATCAGATCGACTGGGACACCGCTCTTCGCGAAGAGAACGGCAACGTGAACCCGCTCGGTCTCTTCGACCTCGACCGCCGCATCCGCCCAGTCGGAGAAGCCTACCGAAAACTGGTCTCCCAGTGGCGAGGCATGCTGCCCGCCGAGAGCATCTGTCTGCACCATGGCTGACTCGATCTCGCCGCTTAGCGCCGTAGCGCCTATCCCTTTGCAGGAGAAACCAGTGACCATCCACCACGGCATCATCGATGCTATCGGCAACACGCCTCTGATCAGGCTCGACCGCGTTTCGGAGCTCACGGGCTGCGAAATCTTGGGCAAAGCCGAGTTCATGAACCCCGGCCAGTCCGTAAAGGACAGGGCCGCCTTATTCATCATCCGCGACGCGGAGCGTAGCGGAAAGCTCCGGCCGGGCGGCATTATAGTCGAAGGAACGGCCGGCAACACCGGCATCGGCTTAACCCTCGTTGCCAATGCGCTCGGCTACCGCACCGTTATCGTCATCCCCGAAACGCAGAGCCAGGAGAAAAAGGACATGCTCCGCCTCTCCGGCGCACATCTCGTTGAGGTGCCGGCAGTGCCGTACCGCAACGAGAACAACTACGTGCATGTGTCGGCCCGCTTGGCTGCCGAGCTGGCGGAGCTCAGCCCGAACGGCGCGGTTTGGGCGAACCAGTTCGACAATGTCGCCAATCGGCAAGCTCACGTCGAGACCACCGGACCAGAAATCTGGCAGCAGACCGGCGGCAAGGTAGACGGTTTCGTCAGCGCCGTCGGCACGGGCGGCACTCTTGCCGGCGTCAGCATCGCTCTCAAAGAGCGGAACCCGCACATCGCCATCGCACTAGCTGACCCACCCGGCGCTGCCCTCTTCAGCTACTATACGAGCGGAGAACTTCGGTCCGAAGGATCGTCCATCACAGAAGGAATCGGTCAGGGCCGGGTGACTGCTAACCTTGACGGCTTCACGCCCGATTTCTCGTTCCACATAGCGGACGACGAAGCCATCCCTATGGTCTTCGACCTCCTGGAGCACGAGGGTCTCTGTGTCGGCCCCTCTTCTGGCGTCAATGTCGCCGGCGCGGCGCGGCTCGCGGGGCAGCTCGGACCCGGCCACACGATCGTGACCGTCCTCTGCGACTACGGCACTCGGTATCAGTCCAAGCTCTTCAATCCAGACTTCCTGCGTTCGAAGGGCCTGCCCGTGCCCCAGTGGATCGAGGGTTCCAATCCGCTCGTCCACCAAGCCCTGAGCCGGTGCTGGGCACCGCAAGCGGCGCCGCCAGCGCTTTGAGCATCGTCCCTCCAGATTGATCCCCTTCCCCCTCCCTCTCAACAACCAAGGAGACACAACATGACCATCCAGCTCGGCGACATCGCCCCCGACTTCGAAGCTGACACCACAGAGGGCCGGATCCGCTTTCATGATTGGATCGAAGGCTCCTGGGCGGTCCTCTTCTCTCACCCGAAGGACTTCACTCCGGTCTGCACCACTGAGCTTGGCGCGGTGGCCAAGCTCAAGCCCGAATTCGATCGCCGAGGCACGAAGGTGATCGGGCTCTCCGTTGATCCCGTCGATGATCACCGGGCCTGGGCGGGCGACATCGAGGAGACGCAAGGGACTGCGCTCAACTTCCCGCTTATCGCTGATCCTGAGCGTAAGATCGCCGGCCTTTATGGAATGATCCACCCGAACGCCAACGACACGCTGACGGTCCGGTCGGTCTATGTCATCGGCCCTGACAAGAAGCTGAAGCTCACCCTCACCTACCCGGCGAGCACCGGCCGCAACTTCGAAGAGATCCTCCGCGTCATCGACTCGCTGCAGCTCACCGCCAATCACAGCGTCGCGACGCCGGCCGACTGGAAGAGCGGCGAGGACGTCATCATTGTCCCCTCGCTCAGCGATGAGCAGGCGCGGGAGAAGTTCCCCGGAGGCTGGAAGACGCTGAAACCATATCTGCGCGTCGTGCCCGAGCCGCAGAAGGCGGGATGATATCCGCTCAAGGGGAGACGGATTGAAGGAATGAAAAGCAGGCGAAGTGGCGGGGGAAGTCGAGCGTACCGCACGGCCTGCGATAATATAGCCGAGCGAGCTGAGCCGCCCAGTGACTGCTCACGGACAGGCGCCGCAAGGCGTCCTGGTCGTGCCGCCCGGCGGGTGTTTCCTAAATGCCCACACCCGTCGGGCGCGTCTCTGGTCGTGAGCTCGCGCAGGCTTGCAACCGTTCCCCGCGCCCCCTTCCTTCTGACCCGGAACCATTCAAGCCGAGCCGTCGATTCGCTCGTCAGCCAAACACCCCGATCTCGGCTTGACCTTGCCACGGTGGGAAGGAGTAAAGCCATCCTCCCGGTTTTGCCGTGGGATGTCGTTACAACCAATCTCAGGAGATCCTCGTGAACATCGGCCAGGCCTCAGCCGCTTCGGGCGTCTCAACGAAGATGATCCGCTACTATGAGCGGACCGGCCTCATCAAATCCGCCGATCGATCCGCAGCGGGCTACCGCGTCTACACCAAGAGCGACGTTCACACGCTCCAGTTCATCCGTCGCGCACGCGACCTCGGCTTCTCCGTGGCACAAATCGAAGATCTCCTGACCCTCTGGAACAACCGAGAGCGGGCAAGCCACGACGTCAAGGTACTCGCCATGGAGCATGTCGAGCAGCTCTGCGCCAAAGTAGCGGAGATGGAGGCGATGATCGCCACGCTGAAGCACCTCGCTGAGAACTGCACCGACGACGATCGGCCCGATTGCCCAATCCTCAAGGATCTCGCTGAGGGCCGCCACGGGGAATGCGCCTCGCCGCCCGAAAATCGCTTCGGCGTAGCAAGGGTCGGGTGAGCGCCAGCCATGCTCTTCCGCCAGCTCTATGAACCCGAGTCCTCCACCTATACGTACCTCATCGGGTGCGAGGAAACCGGAGAATGCGTCCTTATCGATCCAGTGCTGGAGGCGGCGGAGCGCGACCTGACGGTCGTCCAAGAGCTGGACCTCCGCTTGGCAATGACGATCGAGACCCACATCCATGCTGACCACGTCAGCTCCGCCGCTCGCTTGCGCTCACTTACCGGCTGCAAAGTCGCCTATCCCGCCATGGAGGGCCTCGCCTGTGCGGATATCGGCATCAAAGAAGGAGAGCCGGTCGCTGTGGGGAGCCTATCGCTACGGCCGCTCTTCACACCAGGGCACACCGACACACATCATAGCTACCTGCTCGAGCAGGGCGGTCAGGCACGGGTCTTTACGGGCGACGCCCTGCTCATCGACGGGTGCGGTCGCACGGACTTCCAGAATGGCAGCGCGGACATCCTTCGGCGGCCGAACGCATCCGAGAGCGGGCCATGCAGGAGCATCATGAAACCGAAGGCCGCGAGATAGGCACTAAGGATTTGCTGGATCTCTGCCTGGCTTGCCCCCATCGCCATCATCAATGCTGGGAAGAACGGCATGTAAGTGGAGATCGAGAACGGCCCCAGCATCGCGTAGCCGCCCACCAGGAACGCCAGCGAGCTATGGCGCGCGCCTTCAAGAGGCTGCTCACGCATTCATGGGCGATTCATCAGAGCTCCACAAACGATGAGCCCACTCCTATCGCGCCTTTCTGTATCGGCAAGCAAGGATGTAGCCTTCTGGGGGGGGCGAAACATCTTGAGCGCCTGAATTGATATTCCGCCTAGATCAGCTTCTGCTCGTCGAACATTCGCTCAATTAGCGGGCACTCAGTCGATTGACCTGTATCGCAGGTGATCACCATGTCCTTGAGAACGGCCTCCATACCGCGAAGATCCGCGAGCTTCGCCTGCACATTTTGAAGATGCGCCGCCGCCAAGTCGCGCACCTCTGCGCAAGGGCGGTCCCGCTCATCGACGAGCCGCAGCAATGTCTTCACTTCTGAGAGGGTGAAGCCCAGCACGCGCGCCTTCATGACAAAAGCCAAGCGCTTCAGATGGCCAGTGCCGTAAAGCCGGTGCCCTCCGTCCGATCGGGCCGGATGGGGGATGATGCCTGCCTTTTCGTAGTACCGGATGGTTTCAATGTTGCAGCCGGTTTTCCGCGCCAGCACCCCAATCGTGAACCGGGGGGCGAGATCCTGGAGTATTTTTTTGTCGATCATGATTTAGCCCTTGTATCTGTAGTTACTACAGATCCTATATGGCTCGTGTAGATGGTTTTCCGAAGCCCCACAACGGTCAGGATTTCTGATCAGAAGGCACATCTGCCGAGCATTGTTCGCTTTGCTAGCCGAGAACAAGGACACGAAAATGAGAAAGGTGATCTTCGCCGGAAGCGTGGCTGCCGCGTTGCTGACAGCAGCGGCCGCCACACCTGGGATCGCCCTCGTGGCAGGCTCGCCGGCCTCATCTCAGGGCCCTAAGCCGTCGGCAGGACAGCGCATCACGACCTTGAACGTCGTCAACGTGAGCTGTGCTACGTGCGCACCGATCGTGAAGGCGGCGCTCAGCCGCATTCGAGGCGTCATCGATGTCTCGGTGGAAGAGCGGGCAGGCGCATCTGCGACCGCCCGGGTAGCCCACGATCCTCGGCTCGTCACCCCGTCTGCGCTTGCTGCGGCTGTCACTGAAGCTGGCTTCCCAACCAGCGTCGCACAGTAGGCGTCATCGAGGGCCGCGTACCGGGCTGCCGCCACCGATCAACGATTAGGAAATTGCAATGACCGACTGCTGCGGGCCGCGCCCGAACGAGGCCATACGCTACGATCTTGCCGTAGTAGGGAATGGGTCCGCCGGCTTCTCAGCCGCCATCACTGCCGCTGAGCAAGGCGCGCAGGTGGCCATGATTGGCCATGGGACCATCGGCGGGACGTGCGTGAATGTCGGGTGCGTGCCGTCCAAGGCCATGATCCGGGCAACTGAGGCCGTGTATCACGCGAATGCGGCGAGCGCGAAGTTCGCCGGTGTCGAGGCGGCAGGAGCTGTCGTCGACTGGAAGGCGCTGGTTGCTCAGAAGGACCAACTCGTCACATCGCTTCGCCAAGCGAAATACGCTGACCTTCTCCCTTCGTACAACAATGTCGCCTACGTCGAAGGGCAGGCGAAGCTCGCGCCCGGGGGCGTTCAGGTGGATGGCCGGCTCATCTCGGCCGGGAAGGTGATCATCGCCACCGGCACGCGGCCTGCTGTCCCAGCTATTCCAGGCGTGGCGCAGGTGCCGTACCTTACGAGCACCACGGCCCTTGAGCTTGACGAGCTTCCCAAGTCCTTGCTCGTGCTTGGAGGCGGCTATGTCGGGGTCGAGCTCGCGCAAACCCTGGCGCGTGCTGGCGTGAAGGTGACGCTGATATTCCGATCACGCCTTCTGCCCGAGGCAGAGCCGGAGATCGGGGCGGCGTTGGAGGGCTACTTAGAGGCCGAGGGGGTCCAGATCGCCAGCGGCGTCTCATACCAGGCTATTCGCCACGTGCACGGCCGCATCGAGCTCGACGTGGAGCATGCTGGTCGCAGCGTGACCTTGGCGGCGGAGCAGGTGCTGGTCACGACTGGCCGGGCACCCAATGTCGAGGGGCTCGGGCTCGCAGAGCTCGGTATTGAGACAACCCCGAACGGCGGCATCAAGGTCGACGATCGGCTCCGGACCACACGCGCTGGCTTCTACGCTGCCGGCGATGTCACTGGACGCGACCAGTTCGTCTACATGGCTGCCTACGGAGCAAAGCTCGCGGCGAAGAACGCCCTTAACGGTGACAGTCTGGTTTATAGCAACCGCGCAATGCCTGCTGTCGTTTTTTCAGACCCTCAGGTTGGCAGCGTCGGGCTCACCGAAGCTCAGGCCCGCGCCGCCGGGTTCCAGGTCAGGACGTCCATCGTCACGCTCGACCACGTTCCACGCGCTCTTGCGGCAAGGGATACGCGGGGGCTGATCAAGCTGGTTGCCGATGGCCGAACCAGAGAGCTTCTCGGAGCACACATCCTCGCGCCTGAGGGCGCCGACAGCATCCAGACTGCGGCCATCGCCATCCGGTGCGGCCTCACGATCGACGATCTGGCGGAATCGATCTTTCCCTACCTTACGACGGTGGAGGGGCTGAAGCTCGCTGCGCAGACTTTCGACAAGGATGTCAGCAAGCTCTCCTGCTGCGCCGGGTGAACCAAAAAAACAGCTTGAACCTGGAGTTGCTACAGGTGGTAGCTCCTGAGCTTGCATGAACAAGAGGTAGGTTGATCGTGTTGAAAATCCCTGATGCCAAGCGGTCCGTTACCGCCGCCGCTCCCGGCCGCCGGACTTGGATCGCCGTCGGCGGAGGTGTTCTTGGCGCTGTGGGCGCTGCCTCCTGCTGCATTGCGCCTCTTCTGCTGTTCTCGCTTGGAATAAGCGGGGCCTGGATCGGCAGTCTCACGGCGCTCGCGCCTTACCAGCCGCTCTTCGTCGGCTTGGCAGCCGTCGCCCTCATTTTCGGGTTCATTCGGGTTTACGCGCGCCCTCAGGCCGATTGTGAGGAAGGCAGCTACTGCGCCAAGCCGGCCTCTAAACGGCTTCTGAAGATTGCGCTGTGGGCCACAACCCTCCTCGTTCTGGCAGCGATAAGCTTCCCGTACGTTGCCGTCTATTTCTTGTGAGTTTGAGTAGGAGCCTATCCATGAAGTTCATCAAAGCAGCGGTTATCGCGACCTTGGCCGCGACGAGTGTTCCCGCCCTCGCGGCAGTCCGCACCGTCACGCTGGCCGTTGATAACATGACATGCGTCACCTGCGTCCCGATGGTGAAGAAGAGTCTCAGCCAAATTCGCGGCGTGAAGCGTGTGGCAGTCTCGGTCGAGGCCAAGACAGCCACTGTCGTTTACGACGACAAGGCAACGAACGTGGCTGAGCTCGTGAAGGCGACCACGAACGCTGGATACCCCTCGCGATTGAAGCGCTCAGCAAGTCAGCAACGACGCGCTCGTTGATCAGCCGAGGCAGGAGGAATCCGTGATGGGGACCCAGCAAAGCTCTGGCAACGAGGTTGATCCGGCCGACACGACCGACTTCGCCGCCAAGCCGCCGATGGGCACGGTCATAGCGTTGCTGAGCGGCTTTCACTTCCTCTGCTGCGGCATACCCATCATGGTGGCTTCGGGAGTGTCTCTAAACAGCCTAATGCCGTCTTCGAATGTGGTGGGAGCCCTCACGGCCCTGTCAGCATCGGCCGGACTCATCTGGCATCTGAGGAGACGCTGCGCTTCCTGCGTTCCGTCGGAAGCAGTGACATCGGGTCCACACCACCGACAGGACACTGCAGCTCCCGCTCACCGAGGCCCATCAGCCGGTTTCGAGGTGTGACCAAGTCATACGACCTCATCGTGATCGGCAGCGGCACAGCCGCCATGGTCGCGGCCAACCGAATGGCGGCTGCAGGGAAGAAGGTTGCAGTGGCCGACTACCGGCCATTCGGCGGCACCTGTGCCCTGCGAGGTTGCGATCCGAAGAAGATGCTGATTACGGGTGCGCAGGTCATGGACGACATCCGCCGCATGCGCGGGCACGGTGTCGCGGCGGACGGCGCGCACATCGAGTGGCGCGACCTCATGGAGTTCAAGCGCACCTTCACGGGGCCCGTCCCGGGCAAACAGCTGAAGAACTACGCCGCAAAAGGCGTCGACACCTACCACGAGCATGCCCGCTTCGCAGGACCGAACATTCTCGAACTTGAGCGTAGCGGCATCATCGAGGCGACGAACGTTCTGATCGCGGCTGGAGCGCGCCCGGTCCCCCTCGGCTTTCCTGGGGAGGAGCACCTGATGGACAATGAGGGGTTCCTTGAGCTCGACGAGCTGCCCGCCCGCATCGTCATGGTCGGCGGCGGCTATATCGCATCAGAGTTCTCCCACATCGCTGCGCGTGCCGGTGCCAAAGTGACGGTCCTTCAGCGCGGCAAGCGCATCCTCCCTCAGTTCGACGGAGATCTCGTGGGCTGGCTCATGGAAGCCTTCGACGCCGCCGGGATCGAAGTCCGGACCGGCCACTCAGTGGAAGCCGTCGAGAAGACCGATGAAGGATATATCATACGTGTCCGCTCTGCTGACGGAGGGACAGCGGCGGTCCATGCTGATCTGGTCGTCCACGCCGCCGGTCGCATCCCGGATTTGGACTCTCTCGGGCTTGAAGCGGCCGGAGTTGAACGGGACCAGTGCGGGCGCCTGAAGCTCAACGAGCATCTACAGAGCGTTTCCAATCCAGCTGTCTATGCCGCCGGCGATGCTGCGGCACAAGGGCCGCCACTGACCCCAGTCTCCAGCCACGATGCCAAGGTCGTTGTTGCCAATCTGCTCGAGGGCAACACGTATTGTCCCGATTATCGCGCCATCCCAAGCGTTGCCTTCACAATTCCACCTATCGCATCGGTCGGGCTCAGCGAGGAGGAGGCGCGTTCCAAGGGGTTCAAGTTCAGCCTGAAGTCTGAGCAAGCCTCGACCTGGTACACGGCCAGACGCGTCGCCGAGAGCGTCTATGGCTTCAAAGTGATGGTCGAGGAGGGCTCGAAGCTCATCCTGGGAGCCCATCTCGTCGGTCCTCATGTCGATGAGGTCATCAATGTCTTTGGACTCGCGATGCGCCATGGACTGACGGCGGATGACATCAAAAGCACCATGTTTGCGTATCCCACGGGCGCGTCGGACATCGGATACATGGTCTGACAGCGGTGATCCTGCTGCGACTGTTCGTTCCTCGGGCTCCTGCAGGGATGGCCCTCCGGCACTAGTGCTCAAGGAAGCCTAAGGCTCTCTCCTACCCGGACACAAAGAAGGCGCCACAGACATGCTGCGGCGCCCTCCACGCTTCGACAAGGTATCTTAGCGCTTCGTCGTGGACGCAGCGGGCTTGTCGCCCATCTCCTTCATCATCTTCTCGCAGCGGTCCATCATCTTGGCCATGTCCGCGTGGTTCATCATCATGCCACCCTGCCCTTTCTGGTCCCCACCGGACATCATCTGACGGTGCTGCTCAGCGGTCATGCCCGGCGTAGACCCGCCCGACTGCTGGGCCATCGCCGTGGTCGCGAGGCCCAGTGTGGCGGCAATTGCGATGGCTGCTACTTTCATGGTCTTCATCTGAGCAGCCCCCACCGGGTGGTCCGGGTTGATAGTTAGTGCATTGTCGTCTCCGCCGCCATTGCCGGTCGGAGGTGGAGCGAAGCGGAACCGGAGGCCGGCAATGGCGGTGTCGCCGCTTCCGGGGCGGGTGGTCGATAGC
>DASYHX010000092.1:0-7940 GCA_035998065.1 Pseudorhizobium sp. | reverse complement strand
ATCGGCGGCGGCCCGACTGGTGTGGAGATGGCAGGCGCCATCGCCGAACTGGGACGGTTCATGATTACCCGGGATTTCCGCGACCTCTCTCCAAACCATTTCCAAGTCATCCTAATCGAGGCGGCACCGCGACTCCTCGCCGCCTTTCCCGAGCACCTGGCTCGATACGCCGAACGATCCCTGGTAGAGGGGGGAGTTCAGGTGCTCACCGATACGCCAGTTGAGAACATCACAAAGAGCGAAGTCATCGCTGGCGGCAGGACGTTTCCGACAGGCTGCGTCGTGTGGGGCGCAGGAGTAAAGGCCTCTCCTGCCGCAAGCTGGTTGGGGATCGAAGGCAAGGCTGGCGGGCGCATCCCCGTTGAACCAGATCTTGCGGTCCAGGGCTTCAACGACATCTATGCGATCGGCGATACCGCCCTTGGAATAGGGGAAAGCGGAAAACCGCTCGCGGCCCTGGCGCAGGTTGCCAAGCAACAAGGGGACTATCTCGGAGAAGCGCTCAGGGCCAAGCTGCTTGACGGCCGGGCACCGGAGGCATTTCGCTTCCGCGATCGCGGGAACACCGCCGTTATCGGACGCAACGCGGCAATCTTCGACTTCGGCACCTGGCAGATGAAAGGCAGGTTGGCATGGCTCCTCTGGGCGATTGTCCACGTCTATCTGCTCGTGAATTTCGAAAAGCGTCTGCTCGTCAGCATCCAGTGGATCTGGCGCTATTCCACGCGCCAGCGCGGCGCGCGCATCATCGACGAGAACGCCGCGACCCAGGTGCCGGCTTCGACACAAAGGACGGAAACATGAACACCGCAAACCCACAGTTGGAAGGTCTTTACCTCGCCATTGCCTCGATCAACCGTCTGCTGGTGAGCAAGGGCATCGTCGGCTATTCGGAATTGCAACAGGTGCTGCAGGAGGCGGAACAGACAGTCCTGGACGATCAACGACCACTTGAAGTCTCACAATCACATCAGAAGGCGGTCGCGTTCCCCATCCGTGTGCTGCTCCTGGCAAATGAAGCTGCCGAACGCGGTGATACGTTCGACTTCGAGGATCTGGCCCGCGAAGTCGGCCGCCGCACCTGAGGTGGCCTGATGACTGCCAAAGCCTCATCTGGCTCAACATATGCCGCGATCCCCAGCGACGGCGCGTGGGACGCTACCTTGTCCCTTTTGGGCGAGGGCTACTACTTCATCCCAAACCGCTGCCGGCGGCTGAACAGCGACATCTTCCGGGCCCGCCTCACGCTCACCGACGTGATTTGTATGCAAGGTCCAGAAGCGGCTGAACTCTTCTATGGCGACGCACCGCTTACCCGTCAGCAAGCGATGCCGCAGACGGTGCTCCGCCTCTTGCAGGACAAGGGCAGCGTCCAGCAACTGGATGGAGGCGCTCACAGGCACCGAAAGGGGCTGTTCATCTCGATCCTCATGGCTCCGGGCGAGGTCGAGCGACTGCGGCAAGCGTTCCGGCGGGAATGGCTGGCCCGGCTTCAGTCTTGGGAGAAACGTGAAAAGGTCGTCCTGATCGACGAGGTCCATTGGATCCTTACCCGCGCAGTCTGCAACTGGGCAGGCGTGCCGGTCGGCGACAGTGAAGAGATGGCGACGGAACTTGCAGGCATGGTCGAATATGCCGGTCATTTCCGTCCGGCCACCATCGGAGCACTTTGGCGCCGACGTCGGACGGAGCGGCATGTGAGAAAACTGGTGACGCAGGCACGGGCCGAGGGGGGCAGCGTGGACCCGTCCCTGCCGCTCAACCGCGTCGCGGCCTTCCGCGACGTCGACGGCGAAGCACTCAGCGTCAATGTCGCCGCAGTGGAGATAATCAACATGCTGCGTCCGGTCGTGGCCGTCGGGCGCTTCATCGTCTTCGTAGCACTGCAACTACATGAGAGACCGGAATGGGTCGACGTCTTCCGTAACGGCCATGAGGATCGATTGGAGCAGTTCGCCGAGGAAGTCCGTCGCATCAGCCCCTTCTTCCCCTTCATCGGCGCAAGGGCGCAGGAGGACGTGCGTTGGCGCCAGCATATCTTTCCAAAGGGGCAGTGGTTTCTGCTCGACCTCTTTGGCATCACGCACGACCCGAAGCTTTTTCCTCATCCGGACGTGTTCCGTGACGATCGTTCCATCTCCTGGCGCGATCAAGGCTATGACTTTATCCCGCAAGGCGCAGGACACGTCGCCTCGACCCACCGCTGCCCAGGCGAGATGATGACCGTCGAGTTGATCAAGGAATCCGTGAGGCTACTGAGCCAGGAAAGCGCTTACGTTGTCCCGCCTCAGAACCTTTCCGTCAGAATGAACCGTGTGCCGGCCCTCCCGGAGAGTGGCTTCGTCATTGAGCAGGTGAAGGCGCGGCCCTTGTCGTGAGCCGCGCCCGGGCGATCACAGAATCGGCTTTCCGCCGGTTACGGCAATGGTCGCGCCGGAAACGTAGCTGGACAGCGGATCTGCAAGCATGACGTAGGCGGTCGCAAGTTCAGCTGGCTGCCCCGGCCGCTGCATCGGCACCTGCTTGCCGAACTGCGTCAGCCGATCGCCTGTCATCGTGGACGGGATGAGCGGCGTCCAGATCGGCCCCGGGGCAACCGCGTTCGCTCGGATTTCCTTTTCCGCCAGGAGCTGCGCGAGGCCCGCGGTGAAATTCTGGATCGCGCCCTTGGTGGTGGCGTAGGCAAGCAGGGTGGGGCTTGGGGAATCCGAATTGATCGATGCCGTGTTGATGATCGAGCTGTTCGGCTTCATGTGCGGCACGGCGGCCTTGGTGAGGTAGAACATCGCATGGATGTTGACCCGGAAGGTCAGTTCCCATTCCTCGTCGGTGATGTCTTCGATCGAAGATAAGGTCGCCTGATGCGCCGCATTGTTGACAAGGATATCGATGCCGCCCAGTTCGCTGACGGCTGTGTCAATGATTTTGCGGCAATGCTCCGCCGACTGAATATCCCCGGGCATCAGGATGGCCTTGCGACCCGCCTCCTCGACATGCCGTTTGGTCTCCTGCGCATCATCGTCCTCCTCCAGATAAGAGATCAGCACATCGGCACCTTCTCGTGCATAGGCGATCGCAACGGCGCGACCAATGCCGCTATCGCCGCCCGTAATCACGGCCTTTAGCCCCTTCAGTCGGCCGGAGCCGCGATAGCTTTCTTCGCCGTGGTCAGGAATGGGCTGCATGTCTGCCGTACGGCCTGGCATCGGCTGCGTCTTTTCCGGAAACGGCGGCTTGGGATAGTGGCTCATGGCGTCCTCTTCTGCTTTGATGGGTTGCCCGCCCAACCCAAGCCCCCTGCGCTAGGTTCCCAAGGAACGTCAGATACCTGGCTCCAGAGGCCGCATCTTCTTCAATAACTTCAACAACAGTGTCTTCTTCCGGAACTCTCTGCTTCCGACCGTGTTTCTCGTTCTTCTGCAGCTGCCGGAGGGGCGGCCTGCAACCGAATACCGGCGAAGGAGAGGCAGCATGGACGTCATCATGATCGGAGCGGGATATGTGGGATTGACCACCGGTGCTTGCCTTGCCGAACTTGGGCACAGGGTCACCTGCGTGGACAACGACGCTTCGAAGGTGGCGAGGCTGAAGCGGGCAGAGATACCGATCTACGAACCGGGCTTATCGGAACTGATCGGCAAGCTTGTCTCTGCCGGTCGTCTATCCTTTTCGGATGATCTGGCAGAAGTTGCGCCTCATGCGCAGGTCGCCTTCATCGCGGTTGGCACCCCCTCTGCGCCCAATGGCGACATCGACCTCTCCTATGTGAAGAACGCTGCGGTTGGTCTTGCCCCGCTGCTGAAGCCGGATGCAGTGATCGTCATCAAGTCCACTGTCGTCGCCGGCACGGCAAAAATGGTACGCGAACTGGTGACAGAGGTGCGCGGCAAGGACGACGTTCATGTCGCCTCCAATCCGGAATTTCTGCGGGAAGGCTCCGCCATACGAGACTTTCTTGAGGCGGATCGGATCGTAGCGGGAGCCGACGACCGTCGCGCGGCAGAGGTTCTGGCGCTCCTCTACGAGCCGCTACGGGCGAAGGGTGTTCCATTTGTCGCCACCAACACCACCAATGCGGAAATGATCAAATATGCGGCCAATGCCTTTCTTGCCTTAAAGATCGGCTTCATCAACGAGGTCGCGGATCTTTGTGAGGCGGCAGGAGGAGACGTGGCCGCCGTTGCAGACGGCATCGGGCTGGACCACCGGATCGGCCGCGCGTTCCTCAATGCCGGGCCGGGCTTCGGGGGCTCTTGCTTCCCCAAGGACACGCGTGCCTTTGCCGCCACCGGGCGTCGCTATGGACGGCCGCAGGTGATCGTCGAGACGTTGATCGAGCGCAACGAGGCGCGCAAGGCGGCGCTGTCGGATCGTATTCTATCTGAACTTAAGGCAGGCAGCAGACGCGTTGCCATTCTCGGCACCGCCTTCAAGGCGAACACAGACGATGTGCGCGACTCGGCTGCGCTTACGGTCATCCCCCTTCTGAAGAAGGCTGACGCAGAAATCACCGCCCATGATCCAAAAGCCCGCCACGAGACGGAACGGCATCTGGAAGGAATTTCCTGGGCCGACTGCCCCTATGAAGCCGCCACCAATGCCGATGTAGTGGTCATTCTGACCGAATGGGAGGAATATGCAGCGCTCGACCTGGCACGCCTGGCGAAGGTGATGGCGGGCCGCAGTCTTCTTGATTTCCGCAATCTCTTTGCGGCCAAGGATGTGAGCCGCCATGGCCTGAGATACATCGCTATCGGCAGGCGCCCCGCCGCCCCCGTTTCCAATATTCACAGCCAACCGACGGGTGCCGGAAGCGGCGATTGGAGCGAGATCGCAGCTGCTCCGGCATGACATTCTGCGACAAGCACAAGAAAAGGGCGCGGCCGGAGCCGCGCCCTTTTCTTTGACCGGGACACTCCATCACGCGCCGGGGGTTACCAGGCCGTCGCCCCCACGCAGGCGCCGCAACTGGTCAACGATCCTGAGCGAACCGGACGCACGCGCGGCGGAGAAGTCGCTGCTCTTGGAAAGGATGCGCAGCATGTCCTCCGCCTCGTCGGCCGAGATGGTGCCGCGTGCAGCCAACCCATCGATAAGGAGCAAAAGGGCTCCCTCCACGGCAAGCGCTCTCCGATGGGCTTCTCGGTCAGTATCATTTTCTACGTCAAGCATGTCAGGCTCCCTGCTGGCTACCTGACGAATTACTTCAGCCGATAAAAGTTCCGACTATTCCTCAGGTTGCGAAGGTTCCGGCGCCGCCGCCGAGGGATTCTGGGGGTGAGTTGAACGATCCCACTTCCCCTGCTCTGCCTTGTAGAAATACTGGCTCGCAACGAGCCATCCCTTGAGGGGTCGAAGAGGCGGAATGCAGGTCAGCAGCATGAAAGGCAGAGAGGTCAGCAGGTGAACCCAGAACGGCGGCTGGAACGCCACTTCGATCCAGACTGCCAGCGCAACGCTCGGGACGCAGGCAAAGCAGATGACGAAGAAGGCGGGACCATCGGCTGGATCGGCAAAGGAGTAATCAAGGCCGCAGACTTCACAGTTGGGGCGCAGCTTCAGGAAGCCATCGAACAGATGACCTTGGCCGCAACGCGGGCAGCGACCTCGCACGCCTGTACTATAGGGTGACAGGGGGGCCCATTGCGCGTCAGATGTCATGTCCGGTCCTTCCAAGATTCCTGTGTGCGATACCGCCCAACCGGCACCGCCATCAAGTGTTTCCGCCAGCGCGCGGCAATGTGACCCGCTTCCGATGACACTGAATAGGAACCTTTGGCCTCGCTTCCTGTTCAACGCAGCAAGAAGAGATCCTCCACTCAACCCGCCCCGCATCCTCAGGAGACGAGCATGAACCCCGTGGAAACAGGAAATGGTTTGGCCGTTGTCACAGGCGCATCAACCGGCATCGGCTTTGAACTCGCAAAATGTGCCGCGCAAGAAGGGTATGATCTCGCCATTGCCGCCGATGAGCCCCGTATTCAGGAGGCCGCCGTCAAGTTGAGGGAATTCAGCGTTCAGGTGGAAGCGATGCAGGTTGATCTTGCCACACGCGATGGTGTCCGCCGTTTCGTCGACGGCATCGCTTCCTTGGGCCGTCCCATCGATCTGCTGATGGCGAACGCCGGCCGAGGGTTGGGCCATGGCTTTCTGGACGAGGATCCGGATGACGCTCAACGGGTTGTGGATACCAACATCACCGGGACCATCCACCTCGTGCACGCCATCGGCAACCGCATGCGCACGCGCGGATCCGGCCGCATCCTTTTTACCGGCTCGATTGCCGGCTTCATGCCCGGCGCCTTTCAGGCGATCTACAATGGCACCAAAGCCTTCATCAACAGCTTCTCCTTTGCCCTTAGGGAGGAACTGAAAGGCAGCGGCGTAACCGTCACCTGTCTGATGCCGGGGCCGACGGACACCGAGTTTTTTGAACGGGCGGATCTTCTGGACACCGCAGTCGGCCAGGGCAAGAAGGATGATCCGGCTTTCGTGGCGAAGGTCGGCTTCAAGGCGATGATGAACGGCGAAGGTGATGTCGTTGCCGGAATGAAAAACAAGATGATGTCGGCAGCCGCCAACGTCACGCCGGCGGGCCTGCTGGCGGGCCAGCATCGCAAGATGGCTGAGCCGGGCAGCGGAAAATCCAATTGACGAGCGAGGATCTCATATCGAGCCTCTCCATCCGTCAGTCGTCGCCGAACAGCCAGTCACGATAAACACGCCGCGATACCAGCCTCAGGCTGCGATCGGGTTGGATCACATAGCGTTCCACGACCCGCTGTCCAAACTCGTTGCGGAATTCGTGAGAGATTGGGCTACCGATCGGCGCCTTGGTCAGCCGGGTGCGCGGCTGGCCACCGTAGGTGATGCTGCCCGGGATGGGCTCAAGTGCCGGCGACGTCGTGGCGACATATGTCGTACACGCGCTCAGGAGGAGCGCCAGAGCGGAAATCGATGCCATCTTCTTCATCGTTGACCTTGCCTTTCCTGTCGCTGCAGAACGGCAGCCGGCCTCACAGGTTCCCGATCACTCGGTCCCGCTGCGCAGCCGGTTGTGGACCGTCACGGCCGCGATCTCGCCGTGGGCCATGGCCACGCCCAGCTGGTTGAGGCCTGTAACCACATCTCCGGCGGCAAAGCAGCCATCGATGTTCGTTTCCTGGTGCGATCCCGTAGTAATACGGCCGTCTTCCTCCAGACGAACGCCCAGTTGCGCCGCCAGTTGCGAGCGGGGGCGGACACCGAGGGCGGTATAGAGCACGATGCCGTCGAGTCGCTGCCCCCCCTCCAACTGGAGGTCGAGCTCTCCGGTCCGTGTTTTGGAAGCACTCCCGAGGGCTGCCAAGAGCACATCAATATCATCCCGCTGCAGAGAGGCGGCAGTCGCATCATCCCATTCAGGCGCCTGACCCAGCGTGAGGATGAAAATCGATTTCGTAAACGTCTTGAGAAAGCGAGCTTCCGCGACGGCGCGCATACTGGCCCCAATGACCGCAACCGGGCGGCCAGCAATCTCGTAGCCGTCGCAGATCGGACAGATCCGCAGATAGCCCTCCGAAACAAGATCGTAGGGATCGGGCAACGGCGGCAGGTTATCCTCCAACCCCGTCGCCAGGATGATGTTTTGGCCGGCTACGGCATGACCGTCTATCTCCGCTTGGAAAAAACCGTCCTGCGTCTGCTCGAGCTTCGATACCGCACGATCGGTCACCGGAACGCCAAGCTCCTGCATCTGCTCGCGCATGCGAGCGAGCAGATCGCGCCCTTTCACGCCTCCGGGGAAACCGGGGTGATTATAGGACCGAGGAATGAGTCTGGCCCGGCTGCGCCCGCCGTCCACCAGCAACACCTTCCGGTTCATCCGTGCCAGGTAGATCGCCGCCGTCATGCCGCCGGGACCTCCGCCGATCACGAGACAATCGAAGGGCACGCTAGAG
>DASYHX010000037.1:0-3960 GCA_035998065.1 Pseudorhizobium sp. | reverse complement strand
AAACTGCCCGGCATGGCGACGGCCTTCTACCGCACGCAGGTTAGCCAGCACCTGCAGATCGGCATCCGCGCCGTGCAGAAGCTGGCGGCCATGCCGGTGGAGCGACTGCATTCCCGCAAGCTTAGAAGCTTCTACGAGACGGCGTTCCAGTAGGACCTCCGGCAGCCGTTACTCGCAAACCGTGTCACGCAGGTGGTCGAGGCCTCTGCGCACCGTCTCGACCATCTGATCCACCTCCGAATAGGCTATCGTGAAGGCGGGCGATGCCAACATGCGGTCGCCCGTGGCGCGCATGATAAGGCCGTTGTCGAGGCAATGATTACGGACAAGGGTCCCGACATCGTCCGGCTTGCTGTATCGGCGTCGGGTGGTTTTGTCGGCGGCAAGTTGCAGTGCGCCTATAAGGCCCACGCTCACCGCTTCGCCGACGACCTCGTGGTCTTCCAGGCTTCTCCAGGCTCGGGCGAAGTAGGGACCGATATCATCGCGCACCCGCTCAATCAGCCCTTCCTCCTCAATGATGCGCAGGTTCTCCAATGCTGCAGCGGCACAGGCCGGATGTCCGGAATAGGTGAAACCATGGTAGAAGTCGCCGAGCTCCGCCACCATGACGTCGGCCACACGATCGCTCACCAGGACGCCCCCGATAGGCAGATATCCTGAGGAGAGGCCCTTGGCGATCGGCGCGAGGTCGGGGCTGACGCCGTAGTGTTGATGGCCGAACCAGGAGCCCAGACGCCCGAAGCCGCAGATCACCTCGTCGCAGACGAGGAGGATGTTGCGCTCGCGGCAGATGCGGGCGATTTCCGGCCAGTAGCTGTCCGGCGGGATGATGACCCCGCCCGCACCCTGAATGGGTTCGGCAACGAAAGCCGCGACATTGTCCTCGCCAAGCTCGTCAATCTTGTCCTCGAGTTCGCGCGCCACCTTCAGCCCGAACTCGGCCGGCGACAGATCTCCACCCTCGGCGTACCAGTAGGGCTGGTTGATATGGGAGATCCCGGCAATGGGAAGATCCCCTTGCTCGTGCATCCACTTCATCCCACCGAGCGAGGCACCGGCAACGGTCGAGCCATGATAGGCATTCTTGCGCGCAATGACCTGGGTCTTGTTCGGTTTGCCAAGCGCCTTCCAATAGACGCGCGCCATGCGCAACCATGTGTCGTTCGCCTCGGACCCCGAGTTGGTAAAGAAGACCCTATTGAGCTCCGCTCCTGTATGTGAAGCGATCTTCTGCGCCAGCAGTGTCGCGGGTGCGGTCGTCGTCCCGAAGAAGGTGTTGTAGTAGGGAAGTTCCTGCATCTGCCGGTAGGCAGCTTCGGCGATCTCTGTTCGCCCGTAGCCCACGTTGACGCACCAAAGCCCTGCGAAGGCGTCGAGGTACTTTCTCCCGGTGTTATCGAAGATATGAACGCCTTCTCCCCTCTGGATGATCCGCGTGCCTGCGGCATTCAGCTTCTTCATGTCGGAAAAAGGGTGGAGGTGATGTGCAGCGTCGATAGCACCAAGGTTCGATGATGCGGGCATGTCGGTCATGAAGCATTCTCTGCCTTCAGATTGTGTGGCCGATTCTTATCGGCTACGAACCATGCTCCGCAACCATCTTTAGCAGACTCCCAATGGCCGAACACACAGCTCCCCCCCGTATCGAGATCCTGCTCGTGGGCATGAACGGCGACCTGCGTGGCAAGCAGATCCCGCTGGAAGCAGAGAGGAAGGTCTGGGAGGGCTCGGTCCGGCTGCCCACCTCCACGCAATCGCTGGATATCTGGGGCGACGACAACGACGATCTGACCGGGCTGTCGCTGTCGATCGGTGATCCGGACGGCGTCTGCATCCCCGATCGCCGCACTCTTGCACCCATGCCCTGGGCACCCGATGGATCCCGACAGGTGCTGGCAACGATGCATGAGCTCGACGGCACCCCGAGCTTCATGGATCCTCGCGCCATCCTGGCGTCGATGTTGAAGCGATACGAGGCGCGTGGGCTGACACCCGTGGTGGCGACGGAGCTTGAATTCTATGTGGTGGAGGAGGACTGGCGAGACACAGGCGTCCCACGGCCGCCGAAGCGGCTGACATATCGTGGCGAGCCTAATGGCTTCCAGCTCTATGACATGACCGCGGTGGACGCACTTGACGACTACCTGCGAACGCTTCGCCTGTGGGCTCAGGCGCAGGCACTTCCATGCGACGCGACGACTGCCGAGTTCGGCCCCGGCCAGTTCGAGATCAACCTCTTGCACCGCGCAGACGCACTGGCTGCCGCCGACGACTGCATCTATCTGAAACGTCTAGCGGAACAGGCAGCGCGGCAGCATGGGCTGAAGTCCACCTGCATGGCCAAGCCCTACAGCGAGCATGCCGGCTCCGGTTTGCATGTGCATGCAAGCATTATCGACCGGGACGGCAAGAATGTTCTGGATGCTCAAGGCGGCGAACCCGTGCTGCTCAAGTCCGTGTGCGCCGGCATGCTGGAAACAATGCGAGAAGCGCAACTGCTGTTTGCCCCCTTTGCCAACTCCTTCCGTCGCTTCCAACCTGGCTCCTTTGCACCCGTCGACATCGACTGGGGCCTTGGGCATCGAGGAACTGCCATCCGGATACCGGAAAAAGACGGGCCAGCGGCGCGCATCGAACATCGGGTCGCGGGCGCAGACGCCAATCCTTACCTGCTGCTCACGGCAATCCTGGGCGGCATGCTTCTTGGGCTAGAGCGGCAGTTGGATCCGGGGCCAGAGACCGACGTGGGCAAACTACCCTCCCACGGGCGGCGATTGACGCATGATTTCCTGACTGCTGTGGAGGATTTCTCCTCCTCCCCCTTTATCCGCGACATCCTGGGCACGCGCTATCAGACGCTCTACGGGAACACCAAACGCAAAGAAGCAACCACCTACCTCAGAACCGTTTCAGACTTCGACTACCGGACCTATCTGGCACGCATCTAAGACACTTCAAATGCCGCTGCCGGCTTCTTGCTCCCCCGTTTCTGAGGCCGGCACAAGAACCTTCAGTTCGCCTGCGTGGATCTGGATCTTCACATGGCGGTCCATCGGCAGGAGTTCGCCATCGATGACGCAGCGGACGTCGCGACGCTCTCGCGGAAAATGCAGTTCGACCTCTGCCGCCGTCATGGCCGTCACCGCATCATTGTCCTTCAGGTGACCGCGAAGGATGTCGATGGTAAGCTGTGCCACACCTTTGGGTGTGAGTGGATCAGCGACGTAAAAGCCCAACCTGCCACGGGTGACATCATCGGCATAAAGGAGAGGATCTGGGCCAAACTCGTTGTTGGATACCGAAATCGCCGAGACCTTGCGGCGTCCTTTTCTGCCTTCTGCGTTGAACTCAACCTCGAAGACCGGGGGATTGAACATCACCCCAAGCACCGCGCGTGCGCTCGCACGCATCTTTCCAAGCCTGGAGCCGAACGTCATGGAATCGCGATAGCGGACCATGCGGGCGTGAAGACCTGCCGAGAACTGATGGACGAAGCTGCGGCCGTTGGCGCTGGCGATGTCGACCTGTTGCACCCGTCCTTCGGCAAGCACCTCCAGAACATCCCAGATGTCGAGCGGCAGCTTCAGCGAGCGGGCGAAGAGGTTCATGGTCCCGGCCGGCACGATGCCGAGCGTCAGGCCATTGCGCCATGCGATACCTGCTGCCGCAGAGATCGTGCCGTCGCCACCGCCGGCGATCAATCCCTCCAGCCCCGGCGTGGCGGCCACGCGCTGCATCGTCTCCACAATATCCTTGCCCGCGACGATGTGGCACTCGATCTGATGGCCCGCGGTCCGGAAGGTCCGGACGGAATGTGCGCAATAGGCATCCATGTCCGTGGTCCTGAAGGTCCCGCCATCGCGGTTGAAGACGCCAACGAGATTCATGATGTGTCGTCACTGTTCCCCGAAACTTGAGGCTGACAACGATTGATGCTGCCAAAGGTTGCCGCCTTGG
>DASYHX010000016.1:0-1696 GCA_035998065.1 Pseudorhizobium sp. | reverse complement strand
GGTTGTGGTGATCGGCGCCAATCCGACGGACGGGCATCCCGTCTTCGGCTCGCGGCTGAAGAAACGGCTGCGGCAGGGCGCAAAGCTCATCGTCATCGATCCGCGGCGCATCGACCTCGTCAAGACGCCGCATGTCGAGGCTTCCTACCATCTGCCGCTGAAGCCCGGCACCAACGTTGCCGTTCTGACGGCTCTTGCACATGTCATCGTGACGGAAGGTATCTTCGACGAGGCCTTCATCCGCGAGCGTTGCGACTGGTCGGAATTCCAGGATTGGGCAGCCTTCGTCGCCGAGCCGCAGCACAGCCCCGAGGAAACCGAGAAGTTCACCGGCGTGCCGGCCGAACTCGTTCGGGGTGCGGCGCGGCTTTACGCGCAGGGCGGAAATGGAGCGATCTATTATGGTCTCGGCGTCACCGAGCACAGCCAAGGCTCGACCACCGTCATGGCGATCGCCAACCTTGCCATGGCGACCGGGAATATTGGACGCCCGGGCGTCGGCGTGAACCCGCTGCGCGGCCAGAACAACGTCCAGGGCTCTTGCGACATGGGGTCCTTCCCGCACGAGCTGCCGGGCTACCGGCATATCTCCGATGATGCGACGCGTGACACGTTCGAGAAGATGTGGGGCGTGACGCTGAACAACGAGCCGGGTCTGCGTATCCCGAACATGCTGGATGCTGCCGTCGAGGGGACGTTCAAGGGCATCTATATCCAGGGCGAAGATATCCTTCAATCCGATCCGGATACGAAGCACGTTTCCACCGGTCTCGCCGCGATGGAATGCGTCGTGGTCCACGACCTCTTCCTCAACGAGACGGCGAACTATGCACATGTCTTCCTGCCGGGGTCGACCTTCCTGGAGAAGGACGGCACCTTCACCAATGCTGAGCGCCGCATCAACCGCGTGCGCAAGGTGATGAGCCCGAAGAACGGTTATGCCGACTGGGAAGTGACCCAGAAGCTGGCGCAGGCTATGGGGCTTACCTGGACCTACACTCATCCGTCGCAGATCATGGACGAGATCGCCGCCACCACGCCGAGCTTTGCCGGCGTCTCCTATGACTATCTCGAAACGATGGGTTCGGTGCAGTGGCCCTGCAACGAGAAGTATCCGGTCGGCTCACCTATCATGCATGTGGACGGGTTCGTTCGCGGCAAAGGCAAGTTCATCCGCACCGAATATGTCGCAACGGACGAGCGGACGGGTCCGCGGTTCCCGCTGCTGCTCACCACAGGACGAACCCTCAGCCAGTACAACGTCGGTGCACAGACCCGGCGGACGGAAAACGTCGTTTGGCACGACGAAGACCGTTTGGAAATCCATCCGCACGATGCGGAACAGCGCGGCATCAAGGATGGCGACTGGATCAAGCTCGCCAGCCGCGCAGGCGATACGACGCTTCGCGCGCTGATCACCGATCGCGTCGCACCCGGGGTCGTCTACACGACCTTCCACCATCCCGACACGCAAGCCAATGTTATCACCACCGACTTCTCCGACTGGGCGACCAACTGTCCGGAGTACAAGGTCACGGCCGTCCAAGTGTCGCCATCCAATGGTCCGACAGAATGGCAGCAGGACTACGAGGAGCTGACCCGGCGGTCCCGTCGGATCGCAGGGAAGATGGAAGCAGCGGAATAGGATTGGCGGGTGCGGGTTTTCGAGCCGAAAGCAGCTGTGAAGGAGGTCACA
>DASYHX010000568.1:0-3674 GCA_035998065.1 Pseudorhizobium sp. | reverse complement strand
ATCGGCGGGGACATCCACGTGCTGGTTGCCGGCTCTGGCGCCCAGGCTGCGGCCGACGCGGCCGCCAAGCTGGACGGCGTGGGCAAAGTGCTGCTCGCCGACAGCGCGGATCTGGCAAACAGCCTCGCAGAGCCCCTGGCGGATCTGATTGTCTCGCTCGCGGGCAGCTATGACACGATCATTGCACCAGCGACAGCGTCTGCAAAGAACGTGATGCCGCGCGTGGCGGCACTCCTTGACGTGATGCAGGTATCGGAGATCATCGAAGTGATCTCGCCCGACACCTTCAAGCGGCCGATCTATGCAGGCAACGCCATCCAGACCGTGCAGTCGACGGATGCAAAGAAGGTGATCACCGTGCGCACCGCAGCGTTTCAAGCCACCGGCGAAGGTGGTTCTGCCTCGGTCGAACAGGCATCGGCACCGACCAGTCCCGGTTTGTCGAGCTTCGTCTCGGATGCAATCGCCTCATCAGAGCGTCCAGAACTCACCTCTGCCAAGATCATTGTCTCGGGTGGTCGCGCACTGGGATCCGCCGAGAAATTCCAGGAGGTCATCCTGCCGCTTGCCGACAAGCTGGGCGCTGCCGTGGGCGCATCGCGGGCCGCGGTCGATGCGGGCTACGCCCCTAACGATTGGCAGGTGGGCCAAACCGGCAAGGTCGTCGCACCTGACCTTTACATTGCCGCAGGCATTTCCGGCGCTATTCAGCATCTTGCTGGCATGAAGGACTCCAAAGTCATCGTCGCGATCAACAAGGACGAGGAGGCGCCGATTTTCCAGGTGGCCGACTACGGTCTCGTCGGTGATCTGTTCGACATACTGCCGGAACTGGAAAAGGCTCTGTAAGACCGTTGCTTCGCAAGCGCGAACAGCGATAGAAGAACTTTGAGGCAAGACAAACTGTTGCCGGTCCGGCAGGGGGCCGGCATCAACATGAGCGCCTTGGGCGCTCGCGGGAGCGTGTCATGGCGGCAATTCAGAAGATTGGGGTGATTGGTGCAGGCCAGATGGGATGCGGCATCGCCCATGTCTGCGCCCAGGCAGGGTATAACGTGCAGGTCTTCGACCTCTCACAGGATCGGATCGAAGCTGGCCTTGCGACCATCAACGGCAATCTTGCGCGTCAGGTAAGTAACGGCAAACTCTCCGAAGACGAGCGAAAGGCAACGCTATCGCGAATTACCGGTTCAGCCGATATGAGCGACCTGGCGCCCATGGACCTTGTCATCGAGGCGGCGACGGAGGAAGAGGCGACCAAACGCAAAATCTACGCGCAGCTCTGCCCAATCCTGAAGCCAGAAGCGCTGTTGGCGACCAACACCTCATCGCTTTCGATCACCCGCCTAGCTTCGGCAACCGACCGGCCTGAACGCTTCATGGGCATCCACTTCATGAACCCGGTCCCGGTAATGAAGCTGGTCGAGCTCGTGCGCGGCATTGCCACGGACGAAACGACGTTCACCACCGCCCGGGAGTTTGTCGCGACGCTCGAAAAAACGGTGACGGTCGCCGAAGACTTCCCGGCCTTCATCGTCAATCGCATCCTGCTGCCGATGATCAACGAGGCAATCTATACGCTCTACGAGGGCGTTGGCTCGGTGGAAGCAATCGACACCGCCATGAAGCTTGGTGCCAACCATCCGATGGGGCCGCTTCAGCTTGCCGACTTCATCGGCCTAGACACCTGCCTGTCGATCATGCAGGTGCTGCATGATGGGTTGGCGGACACTAAGTACCGCCCCTGCCCGTTGCTGGTGAAATATGTTGAGGCCGGCTGGCTCGGTCGCAAGTCCGGCCGCGGGTTCTACGACTACCGCGGCGAGACACCCGTTCCCACGCGCTAAGGCGCCTTGGCGGCCGCAATCATCGCCTTGGCATCCGCGCTGTCCCAGACGGCCGGGCCGTTCATGGCGGAGACGAGGCATCCTTCTTTGTCCAGGATCAGGGTAACGGGCAACCCGAATGCCAGCCCCTCTTTCTTCATCACGTTGAAGACATCCATAGAACTGTCGCGGTAATAGGCAAGCGCATCGACGCCGGTCTCCTGAAGGAATGCCTTCGGCTTGTCATCCGATCCGGTATCAATGTTGACGGCCACGACCTCGAAATCGGCGCCACCCATGTCCTTTTGCAGCGTGTTGAGCGCCGGCATCTCTTCGCGGCAGGGACCACACCATGTGGCCCAGAGGTTGAGCAGAACCGTCTTGCCCTTGAAATCCGCAGTCTGCAGATCCTGGCCGTCTGGCCCCTTGAAGCTGAGTGAGAGGGGGCGCGGCGGCCGGGCAGGAGCCATGGCCGCGACCTCACCGCGTGCAAGTTCGTCAACCTTCTGCGCCAGCTCCACCGTACCTTCACACACCCCCGCCTCTAAGGCCGCCACCTCGGCATTGCCAGACGCGGCAATCCTCACGTATACGGCAACAGCCCCGGCCAGAAGGCCGGCGATCGCAGCGATTATCACCAGTTTGGCGGAGGGAAGACCCAACGGTCTTTTGTTCGTCATCGAGAACTCCAGGACTATGCATCATGGCTGACGGCACGAAGGACGCGGTATCCTCCAACCAGATGTGGGGCGGTCGTTTTGCCTCCGGCCCGGATGCGATCATGGAGGAGATAAATGCCTCGATCGGCTTCGACAAGAAGCTTTTCGCCCAGGACATCCGCGGCTCGGTGGCGCATGCGACCATGCTGGCGGAGAAAGGCATCATTTCGACGGAAGATAAAGACAAGATCGTCGAGGGGCTGAACACGATCCTGTCAGAGATCGAAAGCGGCAAATTCGAATTCTCCCGCAAGCTGGAAGACATACATATGAACGTAGAAGCCCGCCTTGCGACGCTGATTGGGCCTGCCGCAGGGCGCCTGCACACTGCACGCTCGCGCAATGACCAGGTGGCCCTCGACTTTCGCCTCTGGGTCAAAGAAGAGCTAGTCAAGACGGAGCGCATGCTGACGAACCTGATCGCCGCCTTCCTCGATCGCGCCGAAGAACATGCCGACACGGTTATGCCCGGCTTCACCCACCTTCAGACCGCGCAGCCCGTGACCTTCGGGCATCATTGCATGGCTTATGTCGAGATGTTCGGTCGCGACCGGCAGCGCGTGCGCCACGCGATCGAGCATCTGGACGAGAGCCCGATCGGGGCGGCGGCACTCGCAGGGACCAGTTTCCCCATCGACCGTCATATGACGGCCAAAGCGCTCGGTTTCCGCGAACCCAGCCGCAACTCCATCGACACGGTATCCGACCGTGATTTTGCGCTTGAGTTCCTGTCGGTTGCCGCGATCTGCGCAATGCACCTTTCGCGCCTGGCAGAAGAGATTGTCATCTGGTCTACACCGCAGTTTGGCTTCGTCCGGCTCTCGGACGCCTTTTCGACCGGCTCCTCCATCATGCCGCAGAAGAAGAACCCGGACGCGGCCGAACTGGTGCGCGCCAAGACGGGCCGTATCAACGGTTCCCTGATTGCGCTCCTGACGGTCATGAAAGGCCTGCCGCTCGCCTATTCCAAGGACATGCAGGAAGACAAGGAACAGGTTTTCGATGCCGCAGAAAGCCTGGAACTGGCAATCGCCGCGATGACTGGCATGGTGCGTGACATGTTCATCCGCGCCGACCGCATGCGCGCTGCCGCCGGCTCCGGCTATTCCACCGCCACCGATCTTGCCGA
>DASYHX010000558.1:0-9857 GCA_035998065.1 Pseudorhizobium sp. | reverse complement strand
GGCGCTGCCGCGCCCGGGATCAACACCGCGCCGATCACGAGATCGGCTGCGAATACCTCCTCTTCAAGGGCGTCGATCGTCGAGTAGCGGGTGTGGACGCGGCCGTTGAATATATCGTCGAGTTGGCGCAGGCGCGGCAGCGAGCGGTCGATGATCGTCACATCGGCCCCCAGTCCCACCGCCATCTTCGCCGCATGCAGCCCCACGACGCCGCCGCCGATCACCGCTACCTTGGCGGGGAGCACGCCCGGCACCCCGCCAAGCAGAATGCCGCGACCACCATTTGCCTTTTGCAACGCCGTTGCCCCCGCCTGGATGGCAAGCCGGCCGGCCACTTCCGACATGGGTGCCAGGAGCGGCAGGCCACCACGCTCGTCGGTAACCGTCTCGTAGGCTACCGCCGTTACGCCCGATGCGAGCAGCCCTTTCGTTTGTTCCGGATCTGGCGCCAAGTGGAGATACGTATAGAGGATTTGGCCTTCACGCAGTTGCGCCCATTCCTGATGCTGGGGTTCTTTTACCTTCACCACCATGTCGGCCTTGTCGAAAACCTCCTTCGCCGTGCCAAGGATTCGCGCGCCCGCTGCTCGGTAAGCGTCGTCATCGGCTCCGATGCCGGCACCGGCCTTCGTCTCGATCAAGACCTCATGGCCATGGGCGACATATTCGCGGACTGCACCAGGCGTCAGGCCGACACGATACTCATGATTCTTGATTTCCTTCGGGCATCCGACACGCATGCAGCGTTCCTCTCCTCTGATGGTTTCACCGATAATCCCTAGGGGGAAACAGAGCAAAAAACGCGAGCAATGTCCTTGCAAAGGCGGATTGGCTTCGGCTTCATTTTCGCGGATACTTGCATTTTGTTCGTTGTTATCGGGAGATATTTGCAGGTGCAGCAGCCAGACTCGATCGATCTTGCGATGATGCGAATTCTCCAGCAGGAGGGCCGGATCTCGAATGCGGAGCTTGCCCAGCGGGTCGGGCTGTCCCAGTCCGCCTGTTCGCGCCGCCTGGCGGCACTAGAGGCCGAAGCCATCATCAGCGGCTATCACGCGCGCCTTTCCAACAAGGCGCTCGACTACAAGATGATGGTCATCGTCCACATCTCGCTGTCGGGGCAGTTCGCCAAGACGCTTACCGAGTTCGAGGCGGCAGTGAAGCGGTGTCCCAACGTCCTCGTCTGTTACCTGATGTCGGGGGAATACGATTACATCCTGCGCGTCGCTGCGAAGGACCTGGAAGACTACGAACGGATCCACAGGGACTGGCTCTCGGCCCTCCCGCATGTCGTCAAGATCAACTCCAGCTTCGCTCTGCGCGAGATTATCGACCGCCCCAATGTGGGACTGTGATCCTCTCGATTCTCTCAAATCGAAGCATTCGCGCTAAGCGTGAGGTAACGGGCATCTGATAAATGCTGAGACAGAGGGGATGGAGATGCTCGGAATGGCAATCGGAAACGATCTCGCAATGACCAACCGGAATGCGGAGAGAACCAGGACCCGCATCTATGGCACGGTGAAATACTTCGCCCAATCCGCGAAGGGACGGGTCGTGGATCTTTCCGCGACGGGCATTGCCCTCGAGCTAGAGGAGGCATTGGCGGCAGCAGCCGGAAGCAGGGTGAAACTCGAGAGCGACGAACTCGGCTTCATGGAAGGGACCGTCCGATGGTGCCGTGGCAACAGGATTGGTATTCAGTTGAACCTGAACAGCAATGCGCTCGCTCAGGTCTCGTCCTATTTCCGCTTCTTCCACAAAGACGTCGGCCCGGTTCTGACGCGGTAGGCACGTTCAGCGCTGGTCGGATTCGACGCTGAAGCTGTACGGTTGAACATCCTTCGCACCAAAGGATCGTGCGAGGTCGTTCCAGTAGCTTCTCCTGATCCCGACATCCAGCGTCACCGGCCCTTCGCTCGGCACCCCGGAGGCTTCCAACTGCCGCAGGTCCAGTTCGGCCGCGTTGGCATCCGACCCGTTGAATAATATCACCTGCGTCTCCTCAGGGACGCTGAGGGCTCCCGATTGTGCCGCCTGCGACAGTGGCTCGCTTGCAATCGGCTGTCGGCCCTCGCCGAGGAAAGTCACGGAGCAATCGCCGCAGCCTTGGCCGGTGACCAAGTTATCGAGCTTCAGCTGCACGTCGGGAGACGCCGCAACCGATTGAGCGAAGGCCACTCCGACCAGACCTGCGCCAAGTGATCCGGTAATCTGGATCTGGTTCGGCTGATCGTTCGTGTTGTTGACGGCGCTCAGGATGAAAGCCGGCGCGCCAAGGCCGATCAACAGCGCCTTCTGCGCGCTTTGGCTTTCGTAGATGGCGGCAATCAACGCGCCGCAGAGGAAGTAGAAGGCGATCGGAACCGCGGCAACCAAGATAGCAATTAGCGGATTGGGCGCGCTTTCCAGCCATCGGGCGACCTCCCCGCTGTTCCACGCCTGAACCTTGTCTAGGAGGCTAGGTAGAACACCTCCCAAACCCCCGATGAGCACAATGCGCCACATAGCAAACCCCCGGCTCCAGTATTCTCCCACAGCTTATCCTAAATTGTATATCTTTCAACTGCCCTTATAGGATGTGAGGAGGAGCGCCGTCATTTTGCCGATGTACTTCTGTGCGATTGCGCATAATCTTCGACCAGATCATCCTGGGGATTGACCATGCCGCACAATACTCTCCGTCCTCTCACGCGCCGCTCGTTGTTGACCGGCATCGCCGCCAGCTCGGCGCTGGTGGTCCTGCACCCCTTCGCCGCTCGCGCACAGGCAAACCAGGCCCACCTCAGGATCATGGAGACCACCGACATCCACGTCCATGTGATGCCGTACGACTATTACGGCGACAAGCCGAACGACACGATGGGCCTGGCCCGCACGGCATCGATCATCGACTCGATCAGGGCGGAGGCCGGCAATTCGATGCTGATCGACAACGGCGACTTCCTGCAGGGCAATCCCATGGGCGATTACATTGCCTATGAACGCGGCATGAAGGAGGGTGACCAGCATCCAGTCGTGAAGGCAATGAACGTGCTCGGCTATGATGCGGGGACGCTCGGCAACCACGAATTCAACTACGGCCTCGACTTCATGTTCAAGGTGCTTGCCGGCGCTGGCTTCCCCTATGTTTGCGCGAATCTTACCAAGGGCATGCTTGCATCCGATCCCAAACAGGATGAACTCTTCTTCAAGCCTTACGTGATCCTGGAAAAGCGGATCCGCGATGGCTCCGGGGCCGACAGCACTGTCAAGGTTGGCTTCATCGGCTTCGTGCCGCCGCAGATCCTGGTGTGGGACGCCAAGCACCTGGGAGGCAAGGCACAGACCCGCGACATCGTCGATGCTGCCAAGGCGTGGGTACCGGTGATGAAGGAGGAAGGGGCGGATATCGTCATCGCCCTTGCCCATTCCGGCATCGACGGCTCGGGAATGGGCGACCGCATGGAGAACGCCTCGCTCTACCTGGCGGGTGTGGAAGGCATCGACGCGGTCTTCACCGGGCACCAACATCTCGTTTTCCCCGGACCGAAGGATTTCGATGGTATTGCGGGTGCAGACGCCGCGAAGGGAACACTGATGGGCAAGCCCGCAGTGATGGCCGGCTTCTGGGGCTCGCACATGGGCCTCATCGATCTTCTTCTCGAAAAGGACGGTGGTAGCTGGAAGATCGTGGACTTCACGACAGAGGCACGGCCGATCTACCATCGCAACGAAGACCGCAAGGTCGTCGCGGACGTCCAGGACAAGCCGGAAGTGACGGCTGCGGTGAAGAATGAGCACGAAGCCACCCTCGCCTATGTCCGCCGGCCCGTCGGCAAGACTTCGGCCCCACTTTATTCCTATTTCGCGCTGGTGGCCGACGATCCGTCCGTCCAGATCGTCTCGAATGCGCAGACCTGGTACATCAAGGACATGCTGAAGGACGGCGAGCACAAGGATCTGCCGGTGCTCTCCGCAGCCGCGCCATTCAAGGCAGGCGGTCGCGGCGGCGCCGATTATTATACGGATGTCCCTGCGGGCGACATTGCAATCAAGAACGTCGCGGACCTCTACCTCTACCCCAATACGGTCCAGGCGGTACTGATCACGGGCGAGCAGGTGAAGAACTGGCTGGAAATGTCCGCAGGCATGTTCAACCAGATCGAGCCGGGCGCCAAGGATGCTCCGCTCATCAATGCCGGCTTCCCGTCGTACAACTACGACGTCATCGACGGCGTTACCTACCTGATCGACCTCTCGCAGCCGGCCCGCTTTGGCAAGGATGGCGAAGTCGTAAATCCGGATTCGCAACGCATTGTGGACCTGCAATTTGAAGGCAAGCCGATCGATCCGGCGCAGAAGTTTGTGGTGGCGACCAACAACTATCGCGCGGGTGGTGGCGGCAAGTTTCCCGAGATCGCCGGCGACAAGGTCATCTTCGTCGCTCCCGATACCAACCGGGACGTGGTCGTGCGTTACATCATGGAACAGGGCACCATCAATCCGTCGGCTGACGCCAACTGGTCGTTCAAGCCGATGGAAGGCACCACCGCCATATTCGAGACCGGGCCGAAGGGACGCGACTATTCGGCCGACGTCAAAGGCGCGAAGATCGAAGATGCCGGCGACGGCGCCGAAGGCTTCGCCAAATTCCGGCTGATCCTCTAGCGCCGGCGGGAGAAGCGCGTGGCTGCCCTCAAGCAGCCTCGCGCGCCGCCTCCTTCATCCGGCGGTTCAGCAGGGTGAGCTCCAGCGGCGCCTCCTTCTCGTTTCGCCGGTAGTCGCTGCCATCCCTGTTTCGCCGCATGAGTCCCATGTCCACCAGGTCGCGGCGCAGGAGCGCGGCGTCTCCGAAGAGATGCAAGGCTCCAAGAAGGAGGTTGATCTGCGGTTCCGAAAAGGTCTGGCCCGCCGGGATCCTACCCCACAGGTACCACAAGCAAAGCTCCTGCTGCGATCGCTTGCTCGGCCAGCGGATGATGCGTCCGTTGCGGTCGAAGACCCGCAGGGTCTTCTTCACCCGCTCCTCGTCCGGCACCGGCAGTGTCTCCCCATCAAGCTGCCAGTCCTGCAAGACCTCGGCTCTGCAGACCGTGGAGCGGAAGTGCTGGTAATTGCGGTAGCCCCCGGCGCGGCTCAACAGATTGAGCATCTCGACGTGGCTGGGCTTGTGGTCGAGCCTGCCGAGTTGTTCGCGCAAGGATTTGGCGAAAGCGGAAATGTCGGCGACTTCCATCGGAAAGACGGTTCTGGTCATCTCTTATCCTCGATGTGCCGTTCCGGATAAGGTGGTCAATGGTCGCCGTCTTGTCGACTTCGGCACGGGATAAGTGCTGATGATCTCAAATCGCAGGTTTAGCTTCCCTTGAAGGGACGGCGACGCCTTGGTGAACTGCTGACCGTGACGCCGTTCTAGCTCTGTTGCGAAGGAGCGTCAATCGGCTGGACTACTCCGCCGCATCGATCCAAGACCTGTGCGCTTCGATCGTGACGGCAAACTCATCGGCACTGGGGCAGCTGGAAAGCCTCCTCCTGAAGGCCTCCACCAGCCATGATCCTGCCGGACCTGGCGGGCTGGACACCTTCCGCAGCGCATAGAGCGGATATTCCCCCTGCTCATAAGCTTCAAGCCGCAGGGCCACGAGCCGCCCGCTCTGCAGGTCCTCGCGCACCAGGGGTGCAGGCAGCCCGCCCCAGCCGAGCCCGCCGCGGATCAACTGGTGCTTGGTAGCGATATCGCTCACCCGCCAGGTCTTGAACGACAGGACATTGAAGTCCCGCCCCTTGGTCAAGCCGGAGGCGTCCGTCACCACAAGTTGCGTTTCCTCGCGAACATCGGCCAGCGTCAACGGCCGCTCGAGCCGCGCGAGCGGATGATCGGCAGCAGCAACGGGAAGCATGAAGGAGTGGCCAATCTTCTCCGCGTGGATCGTGTCATCCGGCTTCGGCAGCGCCCCTCCAAGGCCGATGCCGGCCCTACCGGTTGACACCATGTCCATGACCATGCCCAGTTCCCCGACGTTCAGGCTCAAGGCGACCGTCGGAAAGCGTTTGCCAAACTCCCGAAGCTCCTCAACCACGGCGTCCGCCGGCACCATGACGCTGATGGCAAGGGAGAGCTCCGGCTCAAGGCCCTGCTTTATGCTCTTGGCGCGCGAGCGCATCACTTGAAGATCCGCCACGATCCTGCGCGCGTCTGGAAGCATAGCACGCCCCGCCTCCGTCAGCCTCGGCTGGCGAAGACCTGCCCGTTCAAACAAGGCGACCTCCAACTGCGACTCCAGGTTCCCGATTGTGTAGCTGATCACCGATTGCGCCCGGTTGAGCCCGCGCGCGGCAGCTGAGAAGCTGCCTGTCTCCGCCACGGCGAGGAAGACCTGCAACTGGTCGAGCGTCGGATTCGCGTCCATTATATCCATCCATATCTTCGATAGTTCGCTTCGAGATTATCACGCTTAAATCGATAGGTGTCCAGAGCTATCTCTTGCTCGCGAGCGAGGCCTACCTCCCCGCGACGACCTCCCAAGTCAGCCAAACAAGTCAGGAAGATCACCATGTCATCCATCCTCCTCGTCACCTCCAGTCCCCGCGCCGAATCCCTCTCAACCAAGGTTGCGCTCGATCTCGTCGAGAAGCTGAAGTCAAAGCAGGGAGACGCCACCGTGGTCCATCGCGACCTGGGAGAGACGCCGATTGCCCACCTCGACACCGTCACGACATCCGCCATCCGCAAACAGGCGGCCGATCGCACTCCTGAAGAGGCTGCCGCGGTTGCAGCTTCGGACGAACTGGTGGCCGAGCTTCTTGCCGCCGATACCATCGTGCTGGCGACCGGTCTCATCAACTTCAACATCTACTCGACGCTCAAGTCGTGGATCGACAATGTTGCCCGCGCCGGCGTGACGTTCCGCTATACCGCCGAAGGTCCCGAAGGACTTGCCACCGGCAAGAAGGTCTACATCGTCCTCTCAGCCGCTGGCATCTATTCCGAAGGTCCGGCCATGGGCATGAACCACGCTGTCCCGTACCTGAAGACGATCCTATCGTTCATGGGCATGACGGACGTGGAGGTGGTTTACGTCGAAGGAACAGCCTTTGGGCCGGAAGCCTTCGAGAAAGCTCTGGCAGACGCCGACGCGCGTATCGTCGAACTGGCAGCTGCGGCCTAGAGATCCGGATCGGGTCGCGCGCGGAAGTCGAGGATGCCGTCCCGGTCGCGCTCCGCCTCTAGGCAGAGCGCGACTTTTCTCCATCGGAGAAGAGCGATGCTCCGTTCTGGTCGATGATCTGCCTCGCCTTGCGGAAGGTGCACTCAATTGCCTCGTCGTTCGATGTGAAGACGTCAGCACGAATGAAGTGGCGCACCAGCACTTCACCATCCACCTCCTTTTCGATGCGACCAGCCAGCCGCAACTGGCTTCCTTCACGGATCGGGTTCGCAAAGATCATGCAGTCGCCGTGCATTTGTGGCTCGGTATCAGGAACCGCCGAAGCTTCCGGCGTTGAACCGCGTGAAAAGATCGAGAGGATGCTGGAAAGAAACGAAGCCATAGCCCTGCCTGACATAGTGATGGAGGCGGAACGGTTGCATCCGCCATCTAGCTCATCTGCGATTAGAGCCCGAGAAGGGCTAAATGATCAAGTTCGCCAGGATCTCGTTGTCGGTAATGTCCTGATAGCCGAGATCGGCGGCTTCGAATCTCCTGATCAGTTCCTTGAAGTTTGCCGGATCCTTGGTTTCGATACCGATCAGGATGGATCCAAAATTTCGAGCTGACTTCTTCAGGTATTCGAACCGCGAGATGTCGTCATCGGCACCGAGGAGGTTTAGAAAATCGCGGAGTGCGCCAGGCCGTTGCGCGAGCCGGAGGATGAAGTATTTCTTCAGCCCGGAATAGCGCATCGCCCTTTCCTTCACATCCGGCAGACGCTCGAAGTCGAAGTTCCCTCCGGAAACGACCGCCACCACTGTCTTTCCTTGAAGCCGCTCCGTCCCAAGCATTTCGAGGGCGGTGATTGACAACGCGCCAGCCGGCTCCAGCACCAGACCTTCGAGGTTGAGCATCTCGGTGATCGTCACGCAGATCGCATTCTCAGGCGCAAGCAGCACCTGCTCCGGCGAGAATTGCTTCAGCGCCTCAAAGTTCAGGTCACCAATGCGGGCAACGGCCGCGCCATCGACAAAATTGTCCACCTTCGGCAACCGCACGGCGGTCCCTGCCTCCAGGCTGCGGCGCAGGCTGGGCGCGCCCTCCGGCTCGACCAGGACGAATGCCTCCGGAGGCGACTGTTCCCGCAGATAGCCCGTGACACCCGAAGCAAGACCACCGCCTCCGACCGGCAGTATCAGCAGGTCCGGGACGCTGCCTTCGGGCAACTGTGAGAAAATCTCCGCTGCCACCGTCGCCTGTCCCTCGATGATATCGGGATGGTCGAAGGGCGGCACCATGACGCTGCCGGTCTCCTCCACATAAGCATTGGCCGCCGCATAACACTGGTCGAAGATATCGCCGATCAGCCGAATGGTGATAAATTCGCCACCGAACATCCGGGTCTTGTCGATCTTCTGCTGCGGCGTGGTGACCGGCATGAACACGATGCCCGGCACTGCGAAGTGCCGGCAGACGAAGGCAAAACCCTGCGCGTGGTTTCCGGCGGAAGCGCAGACGAAGGTATGTCCCCTGCCCCCCGCGGCCATAGCCTTGCGGAAGAAATTGAACGCCCCCCGGATCTTGTAGGACCGCACCGGCGAAAGATCCTCGCGCTTCAGCCAGACCTGTGCATCGAAGCGGCGGCTCAAGTGCTCGTTCAACTGCAACGGCGTTTCGGGAAATATCTCCCGCAACGCTACGCGCGCATCGTCCACCGCAACTTTGTCCACGTTCGCTCCGTCCATTGAATTTCGCATGCCGTCTCGCTATGCCATAGCCACCGGAGGAGGGAAAACCCTCTTTCGCGCCACACGAGAAATCGGAACATCGATTTGAACGCCAGTGCTCTTCGGCCGGCCATGTATATCGCGGCTCTCTGCGGTCTCTATCTGGCCACCGCGATGTTCCTTCCGGCGATGGTGGACCTTTACTATGGGCACGAGGACTGGCAGGTCTTCGCCCTCTCGGCCTTTATGGTCGGCGGCATCTCGTTGATGACGGCACTCGCCACCCGCGGCGCCCCGCCCGTCTTTACGAAAAGATTGGGCTTCCTGCTCGTCAACCTGTTGTGGGTCATCTTTTCTCTTGTCGGGGCCATCCCGCTCTTCCTGGCCGACCACGAGCTTACATTTGCGCAGTCGCTGTTTGAGTCCATCTCCGCCATCACCACCACCGGGTCGACGGTCCTGGTCGGCCTGGACAACATGCCTCCCGGTATTCTTCTTTGGCGTTCGCTGTTGCAGTGGCTGGGCGGCATCGGCATCGTCGCCCTCGGCCTTTTCGTACTCCCTTTCCTGCGCGTCGGCGGGATGTCCTTCTTCAAGCTGGAGTCTTCCGATACCAGCGACAAGCCTTTCGCCCGTCTGGCCAGCTTCACCCGGGCCTTCATGGGGATTTACGTCGGGATCACACTGATCTGCGCCATCTGTTATGCTTGGGCTGGCATGTCGCGGTTCGACGCGCTCAACCACGCGATGACAACGGTTGCCACCGGGGGGTTCTCGACCCACGACGCGTCTTTTGGCTATTTCGATAGCATTTCGCTGTTGTGGATCTCGGCACTGTTCATGACGATCTGCAGCCTGCCGTTTTCGCTGCTGATTATCTTCGTTGTGCGACGCCGGCTCGATTCGCTTCGCGACCCGCAGATCGTCGTCTTCGTCGGCTATCTCTTCGTCTTTGCGGTGGTACTGGCCGTTTATCACCACCTGCAGAACGACGTGG
>DASYHX010000554.1:0-14587 GCA_035998065.1 Pseudorhizobium sp. | reverse complement strand
CATCGCGGAGAAGCGATCGACTTCACTTTGGTCGATGGTGGTTTTTGCGGCATCGGTCATGGGTCGTTACCTCCGGCGTTCGAGCCTGAGGTCGGACGATCGGCGTCAGATGTCAAGGGTCGTTTCCACTGCTTTGATCCGACCACAAGTTTGCTACTCAACCAATAGGCAGCCACTTCTGTGCGAAGTCCTGTTGCAGGACCTCCTTCGCCTGGACGCCCTGCCCCTCGGAGAGGGACGATGCCGCGAGTTCGCGATCTTGATGGTTGGCTCTCCTGACAAAGATGAAGGGCCCGTTCATGACGGGTTCAGGCGCATTGGGAACAATGATCCCGTATTCACATTTTGCAGAAGCAGCCGGCTTGATTGCGCGGCGGAGGATTTCCAGGAGGAACACGTGAGGAAGTATCTTATAAGTGCCGCCGTGGCATTAGGAGCGCTAGTCGCCATGCCCTCGCTTGCAGATGCGGCAGTGCGTGGGTTTGCCACCGCGAATGTCAACATGCGCTCAGGCCCCAGTACGTCCTACCCGGCTGTCACCGTGATACCGAACGGCGCTCCGGTCACCATCTATGGGTGCATGAGCAGCGTGAACTGGTGCGACGTTGCCTTCAGCGGCGGTAGAGGATGGGTCTCGGGTAATTATGTCCAGGCTCGCTACCAGCAGCGGCGAGTTGACGTTGGACCCCAGTACTATCGCCCGCTCGGCATTCCCACCGTCACCTTCGAGATAGGCAACTATTGGGATCGGCATTACCGAGGCCGTGACTTCTACCGTGATCGCGATCGGTGGGACCGACGCGGCCGTGATTGGGATCGCCGCGACCGCGACCGGGGTGACTGGGACCGCGACCGCCGGGATCGTGATCGGGGTGACTGGGACCGCGATCGCCGTGATCGTGACAGGGACGATCGTCGTTGGAGCAGGGATAATCGGGATCGTGATCGTCGAGAAGGGGATGGTGATCGCCGCCGCCGAGACCAAGACGATTCTGCCAGATCTCGTGATCAGGATGCTTCGAGGGAAGAGTTGCTGAGGCGGCGCGGGTGGGATAATTCGCCGGCGCAGGAATGCATCGACGACGCTCGCTGCCCTTAAAAGCACGTTCTGGTCTAAGATGAGGTGAGCCTCCAGGCGAGGCTCACTTCCAAACCAGAACGGATGTCGCATCCGCTGCCATTGCGCGCCTATCACCTTTTCGCTAAGAGACCCGGCGAAATCCGGCTTTCCTAAGGCGGATCCTTTGCACACGCCCCGAAAGGGCGAACGGGTGGTATTGGTCAGCATGGCACGCATCGTCATGAAGTTCGGCGGCACGTCTGTCGCGAATCTGGAGCGCATCCACAACGTAGCGCGTCATGTGAAACGTGAAGTGGATGCTGGTCATGAGGTGGCAGTTGTCGTTTCTGCCATGTCCGGCAAGACGAACGAACTCGTCGGCTGGGTGCAGGAAGCGCCCAAGGTCGCAGGCGCCAATTCACCCTTTTATGACGCGCGCGAATATGACGCCGTTGTTGCCTCCGGGGAGCAGGTGACATCCGGCCTTCTGGCGATCGCCCTCCAATCGATGGGCATAAACGCCCGATCCTGGCAGGGTTGGCAAATTCCAATCAAGACCGACAATGCCCATGGCGCGGCACGCATTCTCGACATCGATGGCACCGAGATCGTTCGCCGCATGGGTGAAGGTCAGGTGGCGGTGGTTGCCGGGTTCCAAGGCATTGGGCCTGACAACCGCATCGCAACACTGGGGCGGGGAGGCTCAGACACTTCTGCCGTTGCCATTGCTGCCGCGGTGAAAGCCGATCGTTGCGACATCTATACTGACGTCGACGGCGTCTATACGACCGATCCGCGGGTTGTACCCAAGGCGCGGCGCATGAAGCGGATTTCGTTCGAGGAGATGCTGGAAATGGCCTCCCTCGGTTCCAAGGTCCTGCAGGTGCGGTCGGTAGAGCTTGCCATGGTACACAAGGTCAGGACCTTCGTGCGCTCCAGTTTCGAGGATCCCGATGCACCGGGCATGGGTGACCTCATCAACCCGCCCGGTACGTTGATTTGCGACGAGGAAGAAATCGTGGAACAGGAAGTCGTCACCGGTATCGCCTACGCCAAGGATGAGGCGCAGATCTCGCTACGTCGGCTCGCCGACCGTCCAGGCGTTTCTGCCGCGATTTTCGGGCCGTTGGCCGAAGCCCACATCAACGTCGACATGATCGTCCAGAACATCTCCGAAGACGGCTCGCGCACCGACATGACCTTCACAGTGCCTTCGGGTGACGTGCAGAAGGCGATGAGGGTTCTGGACGAAAATCGCGAGAAGATCGGTTTCGACGTGGTGCAGACCGAATCAGGTCTGGCGAAAGTTTCGGTCATCGGCATCGGGATGCGCAGCCATGCCGGCGTTGCGGCGCTCGCTTTCAAGGCACTTGCTGAAAAGAGCATCAACATCAAGGCGATCACGACGTCCGAAATCAAGATTTCGATCCTAATCGACGGCGCCTATTCCGAACTCGCAGTTCGGACTTTGCATTCTGCCTACGGTCTCGATAAGAGTTGATCATGGGCCGGCTGACCTCGCTTCCCGTTGTGGACGCGCGGGAATTGCCGGTGAAATGACCTCGTTTCGGGAGCATCTATGCCGATGAGAGACCTGTCGGCTGGTCCGCGTGTTCTGCTACGGCGACTGCGCGAACTGATGGCGGAGCCGCTTGATCCGCAAGAGCGGCTGGACCGGATCGTGCGCCAGATCGCCAGCAACATGGTGGCAGAGGTTTGCTCCGCGTATGTTTTGCGCTCCGACGGGGTGCTGGAGCTCTACGCTACAGAAGGCCTCAACCCCGAAGCAGTTCACCTTTCGCAGCTGAAAATGGGGCAAGGTCTTGTCGGAACCATCGCGGCATCGGCACAACCGCTCAATCTTTCGGACGCACAGGCGCATCCTGCGTTCCGCTATCTTCCTGAAACCGGAGAGGAAATTTATCACTCCTTCCTTGGAGTGCCGATCCTGCGGGCTGGTCGCACTTTGGGCGTTCTCGTTGTCCAGAACAAGACGAGCCGGACCTATCGGGAGGACGAGGTCGAGGCGCTAGAGACCACTGCCATGGTGATCGCCGAGATGATTGCGACTGGGGAACTGAAGAAGATCACCAAGCCGGGCCTGGAGCTCGACCTAACGCGCGCCATCACCATTGCCGGTGACGGGTACAATGAGGGCATCGGCCTTGGCCACGTCGTGCTGCACGAACCGCGGGTGGTGGTGACGAACCTTCTGAACGACGATGCGGACAGCGAGGTGCGGCGATTGGCCGAATCGCTCGGCTCCTTGCGTGTGTCCATCGACGACATGCTCTCCAGGCGCGATGTAGCGAGTGAGGGAGAGCACCGGGAAGTCCTTGAGACCTATCGAATGTTCGCCCACGACCAGGGCTGGGTCCGCCGCATGGAGGAGGCGATCCACAACGGGCTGACCGCGGAGGCGGCCGTGGAAAAGGTGCAGAGTGACACGAAGGCGCGGATGATGCGTCTTACGGACCCGTATCTGCGCGAGCGCATGCACGACTTCGACGATCTGGCCAACCGGCTGCTGAGGCAACTGACAGGCTATAGCGGGCGGGCGATGGGCGAAGGGTTGCCTTCAGATGCGATCATTTTTGCCCGCGCCATGGGCGCTGCGGAGCTGCTCGACTACCCGCGCGACAGGCTGCGCGGACTGGTGCTGGAAGACGGAGCGATCACCAGCCATGTGGTTATTGTTGCACGGGCCATGGGTATTCCAGTGGTGGGGCAGGCGACGGGCGCAGTGGCGCTTGCCGAGAACGGGGATCCAATCATCATTGACGGAGATGATGGGCAGGTGCACCTGAGGCCGATGCCGGACGTGCTGAATGCCTATGAGGAGAAGGTGAAGCTGCGCGCTCGCCGGCAGGAGCAGTTTCGGGCGCTGCGGGATGTGGAGCCCGTTACCAAGGACGGAAAGCGCATCAGCCTGATGATGAACGCGGGCCTGATGGTTGACCTGCCGCAGCTTGTGGAATCGGGTGCTGACGGAATCGGCCTGTTCCGCACAGAGCTCCAGTTCATGATCGCTTCCACCATGCCAAAGCTTGAGGAGCAGGAGACCTTCTATCGCAATGTGATCAAGCAAGCCGAGGGGCGTCCCGTGACGTTCCGGGCGCTGGACATTGGTGGTGACAAGGTCGTTTCTTATTTCCGTTCGCATGAAGAGGAGAACCCTGCGCTTGGATGGCGCGCCATTCGTCTGTCTCTCGATCGGCCTGGCCTGCTGCGCACGCAGTTGAGGGCGCTGTTGCGAGCTTCCGCAGAATCGGAGCTGAAGATGATGCTGCCAATGGTGACGGAGGTGGCAGAGATACACGCGGTTCGCGACCTGCTACAAAAGGAAGTGCAGCATCTTTCCAAGTTCGGCCATAGCCTGCCGCGCAAGTTACAATTCGGCGCAATGCTTGAGGTGCCGGCTCTGATGTGGCAACTGGACGAACTGATGGCGGAGGTGGACTTCGTGTCCGTCGGATCCAACGACCTCTTCCAGTTTGCGATGGCAGCCGACCGCGGCAATGCTCGCGTGGGCGATCGTTTCGATATGCTTGGCAGGCCGTTCCTCAGAATGCTGCGCGACATCGTCAGAGCGGCGGAGCGTAATCACACGCCGCTGACGCTTTGCGGAGAAATGGCGAGCAAGCCACTTCCGGCCATGGCGCTTATCGGGCTAGGTTTCCGCTCGGTCTCGATGACTGCCACAGCTATTGGGCCGGTGAAGGCGATGCTTCTGGCGCTTGATGCGAACAATCTGGCACGAGAGCTGCACGCGGCGTTAGACGACACTCGCTCTAACGAGTCGATCCGTACGCTGCTCACTCGCTATGCAAACGAGAACGGCGTCCCCGTCTAAAGAAGAACAAGAAAACGGAGAAGAACAGGGTGGCGAAGCTTCCTGTAGACAAGATGCGTGAACTGGAGCGCCGTTTCGGCGAGATCGAAGCGCGCATGTCGGAAGGTCCGGCCGCGGACGTCTATGTGCGTCTCGCGTCGGAGTACTCGGAGTTGCAGCCGGTCGTTCGCAAGATTCGAGACTACGAGAAGGCAACCGCAGAAGTGGTCGACCTGAGGACGCTGCTCGCCGACAAGGCGACGGATCGCGAGATGCGCGAGCTTGCCGAGATGGAACTGCCGGAGGCGGAGGAGCGGGTCGAGGCGCTGGAGAAGGACATGCAGGTCCTGCTTCTGCCAAAGGATGCCGCTGACGAGAAAAGCGCCATCCTGGAAATCCGGGCGGGGACAGGCGGCAATGAGGCGGCCTTGTTCGCGGGCGATCTGTTTCGCATGTACGAGCGTTATGCTGCCGGCAAGGGCTGGAAGGTGGAGGTGCTGTCTGCCAGTGAGGGCGAAGCGGGCGGGTTTCGTGAAATCATTGCGACCGTCAGCGGGCGGGGCGTGTTTTCCAAGCTGAAGTTCGAATCTGGCGTCCACCGCGTCCAGCGCGTACCGGACACGGAGACACAGGGCCGCATTCATACCTCGGCAGCGACCGTAGCTGTTCTACCGGAGGCGGAGGAGATTGATATCGAGATCCGACCTGAAGACATCCGCATCGATACGATGCGATCCTCCGGCGCCGGCGGACAGCATGTCAATACGACCGATTCGGCGGTACGTATCACCCACCTTCCGACGGGGCTCATTGTCACGAGCTCAGAGAAGTCGCAGCACCAGAACCGAGCGAAGGCTATGCAGGTTTTGCGGTCACGGCTCTATGATATGGAGCGGCAAAAGGCGGAAAGTGAGCGGTCTGCAGATCGCAAGAGTCAAGTCGGCTCGGGCGATCGCTCCGAACGCATCCGCACCTACAATTTTCCGCAGGGGCGGGTAACGGATCACCGCATCAATCTGACGCTATACAAGCTGGATCGGATGATGATGGGCGAAATCGACGAGGTGGTTGATGCCCTCATCTCCGACTATCAGGCCGGACAACTGGCACAACTGGGCGAGCGACAGGGTTGAGGACGCTCGGCGGCGCCGTTGCGGATGCGCAGATGCGTTTAGTGGCAGCCGGCTTGCCGGATGCTGCATTGGAAGCGCGAATACTGATCGGCGGGCTTCTTGGCCTGAACAACACGGAGATATTTGTCGGAACAGACCGGGTGTTGGCGGAAGACGAGGCGCTTAAAATTGCCTCTGCCGTTGAGCGACGGTTGAAACGCGAGCCAGTCCACCGCATATTGGGAGAGCGCGAGTTCTACGGCATGAAGCTGAAGCTGTCGGATGAGACACTTGAGCCGCGTCCGGACACGGAAATCTTGGTCGATGCCGTTCTTCCCCTACTGCTGCGGCTTTCAGCAGGAAAGGGTAGTGTTCGGGTGCTGGATCTGGGAACCGGCACAGGCGCCATCATTCTCGCGCTCCTGAAAGAATGCCCGCTGGCCTCGGGCGTCGCCGCAGATATTTCGGAAGATGCACTTCAGACGGCCTACCAGAACGCGCAGCGATTGGGTTTGGCGGACCGTTTCTCGAGCGTGCAAAGCGACTGGTACGAGAAAATCGAAGGGCGGTTTGACATAATCGTGTCAAACCCTCCCTATATTGCGACATGTGTCGTCAGCGAATTGGAGCCGGAGGTCAAGGATTTCGATCCGCGAAGGGCTCTCGACGGTGGCCCAGATGGTCTGGACGCATATCACGCCATAGCGGCCGGCGCCGCCGGATTTTTGGAACGCGACGGGATCATAGGTGTCGAGATTGGCTTCGACCAAAAAGGCAGCGTGACTAGGATCTTTGAAGCCGCAGGCTATCAACTTGAAGCTGCCGAACGCGATTACGGAGGCAACGATCGCGTTCTCCTGTTCTCCCTCAGGAAGCCAGGTGCATGATTTTGCACAGCGAAAGAAAAGACTTGGTTTTACTGAGGAAGCGCGATAGTTTGCGGTCACGCACTGGGCGGCTGGGAATGAACGGAGATTCGTTCGGGTTCAAGGTCAACCCTGAAACCGGCTCTTGTAAAGAGTTTCAAAGGTTGAACATATCCCGGTGCGTGAATCAGTTAATTTGACTTTCACAAGCGGCAGGCGGCTTGGTCCTTCCCTGCTCGCGGCACGCGAAGTCCTGCACTGGCATGAGCCAGCATGGCCGCGTGGGCTCTTATCAGCGGAAAACAGACAATTCAGGTGAACGATCTATGAGGCCAGGACAGCAGAACAAGCGCGGTCGAGGGCGCGGCGGCTCCAACAACAATAATGGCGGCGGCGGCAATAACTTCAATCGCAAGGGCGGCAATCCACTGACCCGCACCTACGACAGTTCCGGCCCAGATGTGAAGATCCGCGGCACGGCGCAGCATATTGCCGAGAAATACTCGACTTTAGCCCGCGACGCTCAAAGTTCTGGGGATCGCGTCATCGCCGAAAACTACCTCCAGCACGCGGAGCACTATTATCGCATCATCGCTGCCGCCCAGGCACAGATGCAGGAACGTTTCCAGCGGGACGAGCGCAATGAGGACCGGGACAATCAGGACGTCGATGAAAACGATGCGACTGATCTCGATGATGATGCCGGCGAACACCAGCAAACTGCACGGGAGACGCAACAACCGCAGCGTCGCGAGCAGCAGCGCGATCAACAGCGCCAGAACCGCCGCGAACAGCCGGCTGCAGCCGAAGTTGCTCCGGCTCTCGACGGATCGGGTCCGCAACCAGTAATCGAGGGAACGCCCGCAGAGGTCGCCGTCGAGGAGGAGGCCCAAGTTCCGGCCGCCGCACAGGAGCGTCAGCCCCGCCGACGTAACGCCGGCAACCGGCCCCGTCGTCCACGCCGCGGCGAGGGAGAAGCCCCGGCAGAAGGTGAGGCTTCGGGCCAGCCCGAAATGGCAGAAGTCGCGGGCGAGTAAGCCGCACCCCATGCGCAGGTCAAAAAAGCTCCGGTCGAAAGGCTGGAGCTTTTTCTTTCTTGGCGCTCTGCCGCTAGCGGCGGACCATCAATTGCGTTCCTGTTGTCGTTTCACATCCCTTTTTTGCGAAGCCCTATCGACAAATGTATCTCCCGCAGCTAACTGTAATGTTATTACATTTCGGAGATATAGAAATGCGTTCCTGCCTATCGAGTTTCTTTCTGTCGACATCCCTGCTTCTCACCGGGATGCCGGCATTTGCCGACGACGTAAAAGCGTGGCGGCTTTTTGTTGGGGACCAGAGCTCCGCCAAGCTGACGGTGCTGGATGCGACAAGGGGCGAGCGGCTCGCCCAGTTCCCGCTGAAGGGCCACGTGACGCATTTGGTCCTGAGCGAAAGCGACCAGACGCTATTTGCGGTGCAAATGGATCATGACGCGGTCGAGGTTGTGAAGACTGGTTTGATCTTCTCTGACCATGGCGAACACCGAGACCTCGAACTGGAGGAACCAGTCACCATCACCCGGATAGAAGGCAAACGACCTGTTCACGCTGTTCCCCACGGCGACCGAATCCTGCAGTTTTTCGACCTCGAGGGGGAGGCGCGAATCTTCGACGAAGCCATGCTTCTCGAGGGCTAGGCGGAGCAAGATGTGGTGAAGGCAAGTGCTCCGCACCATGGTGTCGCCGTTCCCATGGGCAACCACATGCTCATATCCGAGCCCGATCTGTCGGGTGAGGTGAAGGCGGGCGAACTGCCGCCGCGTCTGGGCCTGAAGGTGCTGGACAAGGACGGCAGGCAAGTGGGCGAAACCTCGACGTGCACTGGCCTCCATGGCGAAGCAAGCTCTGCCGGCATCGTCGCCTTCGGATGCAAGGAAGGCGTATTGATCGTGCGCGACAGCCGCGATGGCCCACAACCCGAGATGTTGCACTACCGGGACGACATGCCCCAGGGTCAAGTCGGCACCCTGCTTGGCGGAAAGGCCATGCAATTCTTCCTCGGCAATTATGGGGATGACAAGGTTGTGGTGATCGATCCTTCCGCAGACTTGCCCTATCGGGTGGTGTCGCTGCCGGTTCGGCGGGTGGACTTTGCGCTCGATCCGGAACGCGCATCGACCGCCTATATCTTCACCGAGGATGGCAGGCTGCATGTGCTGGACGTTCTGAGTGGTGAATTGACCAGGTCTGCGCAGGTGACGGAAGCCTATAGCAAAGACGGTCACTGGCGTGACCCGCGGCCGCGGCTCGCCGTTATGGGCGATGAGATTGCTGTGACGGATCCGCGCCGGCAACGCGTCCTCATCCTCGACGCGGCTTCTCTGAAGGAGATCCGCAGCATCGAGGTCGAGGGGCTTCCCTTCAACATTGTCGCAATCGGGGGCGAAGGCGTGCGCCATTGAGGAGGTTGAGGCTGGATGGTCCCGCGGGGGCCAGCCGCCTCAGATGCAGATGGACCTGCTCACGCGCGGCAGTCATTGCCGCGGGCGATCGGGTCCTTTAAATCCCCCAATATGCCTCCCATATCATCTTCAACGTCGGTGCAACCGGCGATGGGCTCGCCTTTTGAGGGAGCTCAATCTCAATCATCGTTCCGTGCCTTACGATGGGCGGAATGATCCGTGGAGGTTAGATATGAACATCGAAAAATATTCCGAACGCGTTCGCGGCTTTCTACAATCCGCGCAGACGCATGCTCTTTCCGAAGGACACCAGCAGTTCACGCCCGAGCACGTGCTCAAGGTTCTCCTGGACGACGACCAGGGGATGGCATCATCGCTGATTGCCCGCGCCGGCAGGGATCCGAAGGAGGCCCGTCTTGCCAATGACGTAGCACTTGCCAAGTTGCCGAAGGTTTCAGGCGGTGGCGGCCAAGTTTACCTGTCGCAGCCGCTCGCCAAGGTCTTCACCACCGCGGAAGAGGCGGCCAAGAAGGCGGGCGACAGCTTCGTCACCGTCGAGCGCTTACTTCTGGCACTTGCCATTGAAAGTACGGCATCCACCTCTGCGACGCTGAAGAAGGCCGGCGTCACCGCTCAGGCGCTGAACCAGGTCATCAACGAGGTTCGCAAAGGCCGTACCGCAGACAGCGCCAATGCGGAACAGGGCTTCGATGCGCTGAAGAAATATGCCCGAGATCTGACGGCGGAAGCCCGGGAGGGCAAGCTCGATCCGGTCATCGGTCGCGACGACGAAATTCGCCGCACGATCCAGGTCCTGTCGCGCCGTACCAAGAACAACCCGGTTCTGATCGGGGAACCCGGCGTCGGCAAGACCGCGATCGCCGAAGGCCTGGCGCTCAGAATCGTCAACGGCGATGTGCCGGAGAGCCTGAAGGACAAGCGGCTCATGGCGCTCGACATGGGCTCGCTGATTGCAGGCGCGAAATATCGTGGCGAGTTTGAGGAACGACTGAAGGCGGTCCTAAACGAGGTGCAGGCGGAGAGCGGCGAGATCATCCTGTTCATTGACGAGATGCACACGCTGGTCGGTGCCGGCAAAGCCGACGGCGCGATGGATGCATCCAACCTCCTGAAGCCGGCGCTTGCACGCGGCGAACTGCACTGTGTCGGTGCTACGACGCTCGACGAGTACCGCAAGCATGTGGAGAAGGACGCGGCCCTTGCCCGCCGGTTCCAGCCGGTCATGGTGGATGAGCCGACGGTGGAGGACACGATTTCGATCCTGCGCGGGCTCAAGGAGAAGTACGAGCAGCACCATAAGGTGCGGATCTCCGACTCCGCTCTCGTCGCGGCCTCGACACTCTCCAACCGCTACATTACTGACCGGTTCCTGCCCGACAAGGCGATTGACCTGATGGACGAGGCCGCATCTCGGCTCAGGATGCAGGTGGATTCTAAGCCCGAGGAACTGGACGAGCTGGACCGCCGCATCATTCAGCTGAAGATCGAACGTGAGGCCTTGAAGAAGGAGACCGATACCGCTTCCGCCGACCGGCTGGTGCGTCTTGAAGGTGAACTCGCCTCCCTCCAAGAGGATGCGGATGCGTTGACGGCACGCTGGCAGGCGGAGAAGCAGAAGCTCGGTCTTGCTGCGGATCTCAAGAAGCAGCTCGACGAGGCACGCAACGAGCTGGCGATCGCTCAACGCAATGGTGAGTTCCAGCGCGCCGGCGAACTGGCATATGGCGTGATACCGAAGCTCGAGAAGGAACTGGCAGAGGCCGAGGCACAGGATACGACGGCAAATGCGATGGTCCAGGAGGTTGTCACCCCGGACGGCATTGCCCATGTCGTGTCCCGCTGGACCGGTATTCCAGTCGACAAGATGTTAGAAGGCGAGCGCGAAAAGCTGCTGCGCATGGAAGACGAACTGGCAAAGTCGGTCGTCGGCCAGGGCGACGCCGTGCAGGCGGTTTCCCGCGCGGTACGCCGGTCGCGCGCCGGGCTGCAGGACCCGAACAGGCCGATTGGCTCGTTCATCTTCCTCGGTCCGACGGGTGTCGGCAAAACGGAACTGACGAAGTCGCTTGCCCGCTTCCTGTTCGACGACGAGACCGCGATGGTGCGTCTGGACATGTCGGAATACATGGAGAAGCATTCGGTCGCTCGGCTGATCGGTGCACCTCCCGGCTATGTCGGCTACGAGGAGGGCGGCGCGTTGACTGAGGCCGTCCGACGCAAGCCCTACCAGGTTGTGCTATTGGATGAGATCGAGAAAGCGCATCCGGACGTGTTTAACGTTCTCCTGCAGGTGCTCGATGACGGCCGCCTGACGGACGGGCAAGGCCGCACGGTCGATTTCAAGAACACGATGATCATCATGACGTCGAACCTCGGCGCGGAATATCTCAGCAATCTGCCGGAAGGTGCCGATACCGACCAAGTGCGCGATCAGGTGATGGACGTGGTCAAGGCCTCGTTCCGCCCGGAATTCCTGAACCGAGTAGACGAAATCATCCTCTTCCACCGCCTACAGCGGACGGAAATGGGTGCCATCGTCGACATTCAGATGAAGCGCCTGATCTCGCTACTCGCCGAACGCAAGATCGCGATCGAGCTTACCCCTGATGCGCGCCAATGGCTGGCGGACAAAGGTTATGATCCGGTCTATGGCGCACGGCCGCTGAAGCGGGTGATCCAGAAGTTCGTGCAGGATCCGATGGCCGAGCAGATCCTCGGGGCGCAGATCCCGGATGAATCGACGGTTGTCGTTGACGCGGGCTCCGACCGGCTGCTCTTCCGCGTCAAGCCGGCCGTGGCCGAAGCGGCGTGATCGCGCTTGACGGCAGAGAAGAAAATGGCGGCTGCAGCCGCCATTTTTTATCGACTTGCTACTTCAGCCGGGTGCCCACCGCCCAGTAGTGTGTCGATCCGGCTGCGCTCCTCCTTGAAACGGGCGAGATGGGTCCCATCCAACGATTTGCCGCCCGGCAGGCGGATCTTCATGGGATCCACCTTGGTACCATTGACGATCAGCTCGTAATGAAGGTGAGCTCCGGTCGACTGGCCGGTGGAGCCGACATACCCAATGACCTGACCTTGGGTCACCTTGGCGCCCTTCTTTACACCCTTAGCGATGGCGCTCTGGTGGTTATAGGAGGAGACGTAGCCGTTCGCGTGGCGGACAATCGTCTGGTTGCCGTAGCCGGAGGCCCAGCCCGCCGATTCAACGACGCCGTTGCCGGCCGCAATAATCGGCGTTCCGCGAGGTGCCGCCCAATCTGTACCAGTATGCATCCGCGAAAAGCCGAGGATCGGATGACGACGCATGCCGAAACCGGAGGTCATGCGGCCGTTCGGCACCGGGTTGCGCAGAAGGAATTGTCGGATCGACTTGCCGTCCGCACCGAAGTAATCGACCGTCCCATCCTCAGGGTTCTGGAAGCGGTAAAAGCGCGTCGTGGTGTCTCCAAAATGGGCGTTGACGTAAAGCAGCTCTGATTGCTCCGTCGCCTGGCCGCTCTCGTCCTTGACGGTGAAGAAGGCCTCGATCTTATCCGTCGGCTTCAGCTGCGCCTGCAGATCGACGCTGCTCGCCAGAAGCTTGACGAGGAGCCCTGTCATATCGGCCGTCATCCCATAGGAGAGGGCGGCACGATAGATGCCGTCATAGGCGCGCGGCAGTTCCCTTCCCGAAACGACTTGCACCGGTTGCTCCTCGAAGGCGCCGGCCACGGCGTCCAGCATCGGCGGCTCCTCCGCGTCCACAATGCGACCGTGGTCATTGAGTGCGATCGTCAACTGATGTGTTCCGCGGCGATAGACGGAAGCCCTCACGACCAGCACCATGTCGCCCTGCTGCAGCACGCCGATCCGCAATACGTCACCCGGAAGGAGCTTCGGCTCCTTCATCCGGTTGCCGAGATGCCCCGCGATCTCGTCGGCCTTGCCTTCAGGATATCCGACGTCCTTCAACGCCGTGGCGATATCTTTCTCGGCGCGGATCGGAATAACGTCGTCCGCGTAGTCGCGTGTTTGCGGTGTCACCGGCTCAGCCGACGTCACCGTCATGTTCTGCTCCACAATTCGAGCGGTAAGGCCTGCAGTGATGTCCAGACCGTCGGCATCCGAAGAAAACCGCTGCGGATCGACATAATAGAGGGCCGATAGCTGCGTGTCGCCGTCGGTCAGAACCGATCCATTGCTGCGGACATTCTCTTCCACCTCTTCAAGGGTCATCGACGGCGCATAAGGATAGGCAGCTGCCTTCGTGGGAAAGGGTAGGGCCCGAAGTGTCACTTCGGATTCCACTTCAGAGCCGTAGATCACCCCGGTACTGGCAGGCGCGGGCGAGGATGGATCGCTGGCGGCGAAAATGGTGAGCGGATCGAAGGCCGGATAATCCTCCTGTGCCACGTGATTGGCGGCGAGGTTCATTTTCACATGCGCGAACGGTTGGCGGCGGACCACCTCTCGCTGACCTTCATGGATGACCGTGGAGACCTCCATCACCTTGCGGTCGGTCGGCATGGCAACAATGTTGCCGCCAAGAAGTCGGCCGCCGCGGGTGACTGTCGTCGTCTCCTCCTCGAGAGGCAGCGAGGCGGATGCTTCCGCCGGTATCGCCAGTTGCTGGCGCCCATCGAGCGCTGCGAACAAGGCCACGCCCATTAGCACGGAGGAGGTAATGCCGGTCAGGAAAGTGCCGGATAGCCAGCGCAGGGAAATCTCGCGGCGATCGGGCGCCCGACGGCCATCGGCGAGCAGGGGGGGCTCGTTGCCGAGCGATCGGATCATGCTGCGGGCGTTGATCATGCCGTTCTGAAGGTTCCCTGATGCCCCTCTTCGTCAACCGGTAGTATTGCTGTGGGAGCTTGGCTGAAACATGTGCCCTTTTCGCCACGGAGTGTCAAATCGGTGCGACGGTGACGGCTACCGGAACGTCACCCTCTGGTGCCTTAGACCGGACAATTGTGAAAACACCGCGGCGCTCTGGTGGTTAAACGCAACTAACTTCAAACACCGGGCAGGGAGCTCAGCCATGCCTCTTGCCCCTTTCTTTTGACGTCGAGTCGGTAGCCAATTTTCGAGGTGTACGATGTCGCCACCAGTAAATCCTAATTATTTCAAGTTCTTATCCACAAAAATGGGAATGTTTGCAAAAGTTCGTTGACTTGTTTTGGTGTGTGGGCTTATAAACCGCTCACCAACGAGGGCGGCGGCGCTGCTGGCGACGATGACCTTCGTTCTAGAGAAATCTCAAGAATTAGCGAA
>DASYHX010000541.1:0-2621 GCA_035998065.1 Pseudorhizobium sp. | reverse complement strand
ACCAGCATCCTGCCGTATCGCTTCTTTCGAACGGTTTGAACTCCCGATAAACAAGAAGACAGACATTGGCTTTCCCTGACCCAGCAACAACACTTCCCTCCTACGGGGTCGCTGAGGTGGACGCAATCGAGTGCGCTAGTCTATGAGCCAGCTTTCGTCGGGTAAATGGCGGAGAGAGAGGGACTCTCGCACTATCGTCGAAAACCGCCGGAAATCTGCGGCTTGTGGACCGCGCCGAACCTCCTCTGTGTACCAGTTCGTGGGACCAGCGGAAAGGCCCTTTAGTGGCGGACTCGACCTGCGGTACTTCCTGGAAAAAGCTAGGGCCGATCGACAAGCTTATCGCCGTTCTCGATCTTAAGGTGCTGTTCCCAAGCTACGAACCCATTAGGCAAGAACGGCAGGCACTTTCGTACGACCCTGCGGTGTAGCCGCGCAATTGCTCCAGCGTCTTCGGGCGTCGCTCGGCGCATGAAGCCATCCCGGACGTCTCCAGCTCGATAGTGCACCGAAACTCCTTCGTCTGTAAGTCTCGCGGCTCAGTCGCCGGCGCGACAAGCCCAAGCGTTAGCTGAGAGTCATCTCTATCTCGCAGATCAGTCCCTCAGGATGGAATTCAAGATCGATCCTGCCCTGGGCAGGATTAAGGAGAGCTCCTTTCAGCAAACGGGTTCCAAAGCCGGGCTTTTCAGGTGCCGTCACTGATGGCCCGCCCTGTTCTTGCCACCGCACCCGCACGGCCGACGCGTCAACAGTCCAGCTGACGACGACCCGGCCATCCGGAACGCTGAGGGCTCCATACTTGACAGCGTTGGTACCAAGCTCATGGAGAGCCATCCCGAAGTTGACCGCCATTCTTGCACTAAGGACCACCACGTCCGGCCCCGATAGTTCGAACCTGCTGCGATCCGTCTCCTCAAACGGAGCGATCGCTCGTTCGATGATGTCTCGGACGCCCGCGGCCGTACCGCCGTCCCTGCTGAGCAACTCGGTTGTAGAGGCAAGGGCAACCAGTCTTTCTCCGAAGACCCTCTTGCCTTCGTCGATGCTGCGGTTAGCGCGGAACGACTGGCTGGCCAGCGTCTGCACTACAGCAAGCGAGTTCTTCACCCTGTGCTGGAGCTCTTCAGCAATGGTGGTAAGGCGCTCCTCGTAAAGCTTGCGATCAGTGATATCCATTGCCACACCGATCACACGAGGCCCTCCTTTTCCAATGGGGGGAGCAGCCTCCGCCTGGATCAACAGCCATCTCACCACACCGCTTGGCAGGATGTGTTTGACTTCCACCCGGATGTGACTTTCGCCTCTCTCTGCTGCCTCTCGGCCAAGCTGCTGCAGCCTTTCCCGCTCGCCAGGAGCATACCGGCTTCTGAGGTCCTCGGCAGTCGGTGTTGCGTCCTCAGGGAACTCATAGAGTCTGTTGAGTGCTGGCGAAGGCGCTACGGCACCGGTGGTGGTATCCAACTCCCAAACGGCCAGCTCTGCAGCGTCGAGTGCAAGCTTTAGGCGTGAGGCTGCTTCCCGCAGTTCCTCTTCGCGGCGCACCTCGTCGGCAATGTCCTGGAAGGTGCCGATATATTTGGTGGCAGATTGTTGAGCGCCTCCGGTGAAGATGGCCTCGCCCATCGCGAGGACCCAGCGCACCTCCCCATCAGAAGGCCGAACTATTCTATACCGGTAAGGTGCTTTGGAGCGCTGGGTCGGATCCAGTGCCGCTGCAGACAGCCGCTGGACTTCTTTGATGTCGTCCGGATGAACCACGCCCTGCATCTCGGAAACCGTGACGAGGGTGTCGGATTCTTCCAAGCCCAGGACAGCTCGAGCCTCTGGCGAGAACTCGAAGGTGTTGGATGATAGATCCCACTCCCAAATACCGATTCCGGCAGCCCTCACCGCCAGGCGAAGTCGATCTTCGCTACGGTCGCGTGCGAGTTCTGCCTGTTTGCGCTCCTCGTTGTCGACGATGGAACCGACGAAGCCCTCTAAATGTCCTTCGCTCGAGACGATCGGAGCAGCTGAATCGAGAACCCAACGGTAGGCGCCACCAGCGGCGAGAACACGGTACTCGGCTTGGTACGAACGTTTCTCAAGCCTGGCTGCCCAGAAGGACTGCCGAATTGACTCCCGATCATCAGGATGGATGGCCGATGCCCAGCCTGCCCCTAATCCATCCCCTTCAGTTTGGCCGGTGAACACACACCACGAGCGGCTTAGAAAGGTGCAGGAGCCGTCAGGATCTGCAATCCAGATCATAACCGGCGCGAGGTCCGCCAGCACTCTGAAGGCTTCGTTAGCAACGAGATGGTTCACGTCGTTTCTCTCCACCGGACCTGTGGTGCGGAACTGAGTGGCACCTGTCAGGGCAATCCTAGACCGGAGGACAGATGTAGATGCTACCGAGGATGGCAGCAATCGACCGCCTTCAACCGGCAACGGCGCTTACTTGGTCTCTCTCCGACTTCACCCTGCTGTTGACGGCGTGGCGTTCAGCAACTGCGATACGGCGGTGATAGCTTGAGCTACCGCGAACGGCTTCTGCAGCATGATGCTATTCGGCACGCCCTGACTGGCCCAATCCGAAGCCTTGTCACCGCTCATGTAGATCACAGGCATCGTCGGCA
>DASYHX010000447.1:0-22464 GCA_035998065.1 Pseudorhizobium sp. | reverse complement strand
CATCGCGGGCTACGCCCAGCATCGCGCTCTTGCCGGTGCCGGCATAGCCGATGACATTGCTCAGATCCTTTGCGCTGGTCACATGCTCCAGCGCGCCACGCTGTTCGGCCAAGAGGTCCAGCCCCCGTGCGCTTGCTCGTTCCAGCGCGCGCTCGACATGGTGATCGGCCACGCCATGATGACGCCGCGCGTCAAGCGTGGCCGTGGCCTTCTCTAGCCGCTGCTCGGTCTCGAGCATGGACCGTGAAGTGAACCGCTCCTCTCCTCGCCCGTCCTTGCCCAGCGCCACCAGATCGGGCGAGGCTTTGACCGCCGCCATGATCGCATCGAACTGGTCCTTCCCCTCGCTATGGCGGTGGACGAACATGGCGAGGTCGCGGGTGGTGAAAGTCGCCTGGCCGTGGGTAATGCCATCCAGGGCGATATTGGGATTGGCGAGGATCTTCTCGCCATTGGACCGGGCGATATCGTGATGCTCTTCGAGCCGTTCGCTGGCCTGCCCTTGCTCCACCATGCGCGAGGCGGCCGGGCCGATCTTGTGCTGGGGCTCCAGATCGATGCCCTGGGCTTCCAGGCTGCGGTGATCGATGCGGGCATCGATATCGAGAGCGGCCAGGCGCTCATTGACATGCTCGGCCCAGGCCTCGCGCCAATGCGTCAGAAGCTGCGTGCTGTTCCAGTCGCGGACCTTGGCGCCAAAACCGTCCTGCGTCACTTCGCGCAAGCCCAGCATCACATGGGCATGGGGCTTGGCTTCGCCATCGGCGCCGATATCCCAATGAACATTGAGATCGGCGACCATGCCGACATCCACGAACTCGCGTTGGACGAAGTCGCGGGCCAGGGCGATGCCCTCGGCCTGGCTCAGCTCGCGGGGAATGGCGAACTCCACTTCGCGGGCCAGCTGCGCGTCCTTGCGGATCTCGGCTGCCTCGGCAGCATTCCACAGCTGCTCGCGATCCTGCCATTCCTCCGGCGCGCCATCGGGCAGCATCACTTCGCTGTGAACGACACCGGCCTTGTTGGAAAAGTCATGGTGACGATCCAGCCGCTGATCGTGCAGCCGCGAGGCGGAGCGATAGGCGGCGGCCGCCAGCGTCGAGGAGCCGGCGGCGCGCGAGATGACTTTGACCGAGAAATGGTAGATCGCCATGACGGCGTACCATTTACACCTCAAGCAGCACGTCGGCACGACGTATAAGCGCGCCCTCAAAAGATTTCATCAGTTTCGGGATGACGAGATCCCAGGAAATTCCAGCGCATTGTGACTGATCGAGACGGTCGATAACGCCCGGGGTCTGACACCAACAGCGAGGCCATACTCCATGCGCAGACCACGGGACTATGACGCAGAGCTCAAGGCTCTCACCGACAAGGCACGACAACGTAAAGCCCGCAAGCAGAGCCAGCTGGGTGAACTGGTGATGGCGACCGGGGCCGATGGACTCAGCGCCGAGGAACTGGCCGGCGCATTGCTTGCCGCTGCCAGTACAACCGAAGCACCAAGGCGGGAGGCGTGGCGCAAACGGGGCGCCGCTTTCTTTTCAGGGCAGCGGCATGATGCTGGGCCGGGCGCTGGCGACAAGCCGGGCAGCGCTGCGCCGGGTGACGGTCTCGCGCCATCGCTTGCAGCTGAGTCAGGCGCGGCATGATCGGCGGGACTGGCAGGTGAAGCAGCGCGAGCGCACCCGGCATCTGATCGAACTGGGCGGTCTGGTCATGAAGGCTGAGCTGGTCACGCTCACGGATGATGACCGCGCAGTCATCCTCGGGCTGCTCATCGAGGCCGCGGCAAAGCTGCGTGACGATGATCGCGAACGGCATCTGTCGCTCTGGCGACGGCGCGGACGCCGTGTGTTCGAGACGGTTGCATTGCCGCCAGCCGATTGAGCCGCCATAGCGCCGCAGATGAACCAAACTGCAATAGACCTGCTGACCAGGACCGTGACCCGCCTGCCGGACTGGATCCGCCATGACCTGGCGGCAAAGGATAGTGGCGTGCGTTTGCGCGCAGAAGAGACGCTGATAGCCATGATCGTCAATGTCCTGGGCGAGGGAACGAACGACGCCCCGCACGATTAAGGACAAGCAGCGGCCGATGGAGGATGACGGGGCGATGCATTCGGACACCAGCATCCGCCGACCGATCATCGGGACGCACGCAAGCGGGCTGCTGACTATCATGGTCGCAACCCTTTCTTCAGCGGCTTGCGCTCAGAGCAAGCCGCGCGACGAACCTACGATGGTCGTCTGCGCTTGAGGAAGGAGTTTTCAGATCGAGGCGCGGGAAAAGATGGCCCGGATATTGCTGGAAGGACGAGAATTGCGCCTGACGCGGCGCGCCTCATCGCTGGGCCAGCAATATCGTTCAAGCGACGCCGCCCTGATCATCGATGGGGACTATGTGGCATTCGTGCTGAACGACGATCTTGCCTATGAAGACTGCCATATCCGCGCCACCAACTGACGCTGGGTCAGCCTTGCGCCAATCGTTGCTCGCAAACCTGTTTGACCAGCTGCTGCAGAATGGCAACGCGTTCGCCCAGCCAGTTCAGCTCGTCATCGCTCACGCTATATTGTTCGGAATAGCGGGCGTTCACATAGGCCTGACGCAGCAGCTCGAAACAGCGGCGACTGAACTTGTCGTCACGCGGCCAGGCTTCGATCAGCGCTGGCGCGATCGCCTCGGCATGGCCGCGCAGGAAATTGAGCTTGTGCGACTTGGGGCTGTAAAGGGTCAGGGTGAGCAGCACGCAATGGTAGAAGCGTTCAGCCGCCTGATGGAATTCAAATGCTGCAATGTTTGCCCGGCCATTCTCTTTCGCGAATAGAGCTTGCTCCAGAAAGCCACTGGCGCTGTCGAACCATCGCGTGAAATGCGCCTGCGCCTCGGCGCGCGCTTCATCCTCTGGCAGGTCGCGCGGCTGGGTGAAGCAAAACCCCTCCGCCTCATAGAGCGGAATGCCATCACGCACGATATCGATGAAGAAGGGCCGCCCTTTTTCCAGCTGGCGGTTCACATCGGACAGCGAGTGGACGATGAAATTGACCGGCGCGCTCAATGTGCCGGTGATCGTCATGTCCCGCATCAACCGATCCTCGGCCGCCGACCAATATTCAAAGTCGACCAGATGCTCGTCATTGACGACGATCAGTATGTCATAATCCGATGTGTAGCCGCTGACCGGATCATCGACCCAGCCGCCGCGCGCGTAGGAGCCGTACAGCACCAGCTTGAGGATGCGCGCCTGCTTGTTCCATTTCTGGTTTCGCCGCGTCTGGGCGGCCTCGAACGCCTCGAACAGCACGCGCACCACATGGGCCAGCTCCTGCTGTTTGGTCTGGGGCAGATGATCAAGGTCGTTCCTCATGCCCGACCTTCCTAACGCGATGAGAGGAAAGCGCAAAGCGCGCCCGGCATTGCCAGGCGCGCGCGCACCGTTCAGCCCAGCCATCGCCGCCACGCATGTCGATCAGGATCAGCCAGATTGCGCTGAAAATTGATCAGCGCCCGGACCATCATCGCCTCGACCTGTCGCTGGCTAAGCCCGGTGCGCTCGGCGATCTGGGCATAATCCATATCGTCGAGCCGGACCGCGAGCATGATCTCGCGCTGCGAGCGGGACAAGCGCCGTATCGCATCCTCCAGCCGATCAAGGACAGCCGGATCGACATCGACATGCATGTCGCGCTCAGACGCTTTCGCCAGCGTCCGGCGCAGCGCCTCCCTGGCCCTTGCATCACTCATGTTCGCCTCCCTGTTCGGGGGGGAACTCGAGCAGATAATCGGCCGCCTTGCTGGCCGCGCTCGCGGCCCTGAAGATCGCCCGCTCATCCTCGCGCAGGACGGCAAGCCAGGAGCCGATATAGTCGCTATGTCGGACGGTGGGCACGATCCCCAGCGACGCGCAGGTGAAGGCGCTCGCCATCTCGGCGACCAGTTCCTCTTTTGCATAGAGCGCCGTGCCAAACCCGCCCGACTGATCGCGTGCGAGACGGCCGCGATGGCCGGTCCAATGGCCAAGCTCATGCAAGGCGGTGCGATACCAGTTGATGGGCTCATGGAAGACGGCCTGTGGCGGCACGGCGACATAGTCACCGGATGGAGAATAATAGGCCTCGCCGCCGCCGATGCGGAAGTCCGCGCCGCTGTTCCGGATCAGGCTGTCGGCCTCGGCGATCGACACCAACGGCCCGGGCAGTTCGGGCACATGGGACAAGTCTTCGGGCAGCCCCTCGCACTGGTCGACGTTGAAGACGGTAAAGCGCTTGAGAAACGCAATCGTCCTGGCCTCGCGATCCTCCTGCCCCGCGCGCTCTTCCTCGGCCTTGGGAATGAACCGATCCGCGTAGCAGATGACGCTCCCCTTCTCGCCCTTTCGGACATGGCCGCCAGCCGCCTCGGCCTGCCGGTAGGTCAGCCAGCGCTGCCCGGTAAAGCCGCGTTCGATCACGGTGGCCCACAGGATCAGAATGTTGATGCCTGAATAGCGACGCCCGGTGACGGCATTGTGCGGCATGGTGCAGGGACAGGCGCTGCTGTCCCATGGCTTCACCCAGGGAAGATGCCCCGCCTCCAGTTCCGCGATGATCCGGGAGGTGACTTCGCCATAGATGCTCTGGCGCTCGATGTTACCCATGTCCTTTCTCCTGCCTCTCCAGCACCGGCCGCCGGAATGGCGGGGGTGGGCGGCAAGGAGGCGCACGGCAGGCCCGTGCCCATGAGGCGGACTGCACCTGCAGGGCCGCAACGCAAGAGGAGGAGCCGGCGCAGCCGGCTTGCGGCCCGCCGGCACGGGTCTAGAGAAAGCCGACGCCCACCCCCGTCATTCTGGCGGCCCCAGACAAACCGGCGTCAGCGCGGCGCAGCCGCGCTGGCCGCAGCCAGCAGCCCAATGGGCTGCAAAGCGTCAGCGATCATCGCCCGGCAGGGACGAGACAAGTACAGCGCCGACTCGGTGGAGCGCAGCGGAGCAGAGCGCGGTCCGCCCCAAGGCGGAGACGCCCCTTTCCATCATCCAGTTCTGTGTCAGTTTACGCCAGATCATGACAAAGCCCGCCAGACACGGCTCAGTCCCTTGCTCCCGCTCAAGCCGCTGCCAAGACTCATCGCAAAGGGGATCAGACTTATCCACAGCAGCAAGGACCAGCCATGACCATGCCCCCGTCCGACCGTATCCTCCGGCTCAACACCGTCCTCGACCGGACCGGCCTCAGCCGCGCGACCCTCTATCGCAAGGTCCAGGCCGGCACCTTTCCCAAACAGATCAGGATTGCCACCCGCTGCATGGGCTGGCGCGAATCCGCCATCAACGACTGGGTGCGCAATCCCATGTTCTGGACTGTGGAGGATGCCGACAAGCGGCAAAGGGCATCGTCATTGTAAAGTCATCGATGGACACCATATCCAGTCTGTCGCTCCTTCCCCCCTTGGGGCGGCACCTCCCTGAACTATGGCCCCGCCGTGGAGATGTCTCCGGCGGGGCTGCTTTTATCGACGCCGCCTGATCTTGCCCCTGCTTGGCGCCTGTCTCCAGTCTTGCCATGAGCAAGCAGAAATCCGATCGGTGCAGGCTTGATGGGGGACAGGGGCAAAGCAGCATGAGAGCGATATTCACCGAGGCGGCATCATTGCTGGGTCGCCATGTTGAAAGCGTCACGCGCGTTGCAGGCGGCGATCTTTCCTTCGTTGCCCGGCTTTCCCTGTCAGGCGGTGACACTGTCATCGCCAAACGGGGCGACTGGGTGGTCGAGGAAGCCCGCATGCTCGCAGCAATCGCGGCGACCGGCACGGCGGTCCCGCAGGTATTGGCTGTCCAGGATGATCTTTTGCTGCTTGAGGATCTACCCTCGAGCGGCCGGCTCGCCCGGAATTGGGCGCATCTTGCCGAACTGCTCGACCATCTCCATGCCCCGAGCCAGGCGGCCTATGGCTGGGATCGCGATTACGGCTTTGGCGACGTACCGATCCCCAATGGCCGCTCCGACAACTGGGTCACCTTCTGGGCGGATAAACGCCTGCGCTGCCATATTCCGCATCTCAGTGCCCAGCTGGCCCATCGTGTCGAGCGGCTCGCCGACCGCCTTGGCGAGCATATACCCAATCGCCCGCCCTCAGCCCTCCTCCATGGCGATCTGTGGGGTGGCAATATCCTTGTCAGCCAGGACCGCATCAGCGGGCTGATCGACCCTGCATGCTATCATGGCGACCGCGAGGTCGATCTCGCCATGCTGGGGCTGTTCGACCAGCCGCCACAGATATTCTACGACGCCTGCGGCCTCACCCAGGGCTGGGAAGAGCGCCAGCCCGTCTATCGGCTGTGGCCGCTGCTCGTCCATGTTCGGCTTTTCGGCGGCACCTATCATCAGCAGGCTGGGGCATGCCTCGCGCAGCTGGGCCTCTGACCGGCCCGCGATCGTGATCCAGCCGAAGCTCAGTTGCGCATGGCGCAATCGCACTCCCACCTTTCTCAATTGGCAGGACAGCGCCACCGATCCAAAGAGGCCCTGCCTTTCAGGCATCCTCTCCTAAAACTCATCGGCCGGTCTTCTGATCGGCCTTTTTTTTGGCTCGCTCGGTTTTACTTGGCGTCAACAAAAAGCGCCTTCGCGATCGTCCTGTAGAGATCGAAACGCGCGCGCTCCTGCGTTTTGCCGATGCGGTCTGGGCGACCGAAAAAATATGCAAAACGCGCGAGTGGGTGGCTGGGGGCGGTTGCTTGGAGTGGTTCGCCCGGCTGCTTTTCGGCTGGGGATGGGACTTTCGCGACGGTCGGCTTCGGGGACGGTAGCACCGATTCCGAACGTTGAACGGAGCGAAGGCGTTGTCCGTTGGCGCACCTTCAAAGCGACCATCTCCAACCTTGAACAGACTTCCCGAACCCCGCCAAACGTTCATCAGCTATAATATCGATCAGATCGACGGACCTTGGCCGAAACACGGCGCACACCGCGGAAAGCGTGATCAGCAATGTCGGTATTGCTGTCGCTTCTCCACTGAACATATGCTGCCATCAATAATTGGCTTGCGAACTAGCTACAACTCTGGCTTCTTTCAATTTTAGAAGGCCATACTTTCCGGTATAAGATCATCGCAATTCCTCCGACATTGAGCGAGACTAGCGTCGGCCAGAAATGGCTCGCGCAATTCGCCACGCCTGAACAGCCAGCCGCTGCGGCTATGCTCGATGCGATGCTTCTCCTGAATGAGGAGCAGGTCTCTACAGCAATCAGAGGAACCCTCGATAAAATCGCCGAAAACGCTCGCCACCGAGGGAAGCGGATCGCGCTTTATGCGGAGCGCGAGTTTCAGCATTCTGTGATTTTCTCCTCCGAACTCTTGCCCGACCGCCATGGCAAACTGCGTCGTCGTGCGGTAGGTAGATCAGGTCCTCCAGCTGTGAAGCCAATCCGCGGGCGCAGCCGTGTAGGTAGTGAGGGACTAATTGCTTTCCTCGCGTCACAGCAAAAAGATGCGTGGCCTAAAATCTTCATGAACCATCCGGGCCCCGATCTGCTGCGAGGCAAGACGGCACCGGCAGGAGAGGTCATCATACTGACCGACTTCATCGGTTCTGGAAATCGCGTCCGCTCGATGCTCGATAAGTTTTGGGCGGTGCCAACTGTCCGCTCCTGGGTATCGAGGAGATTGCTCAAATTTCGTGTAGTCGCAGCGGCGGCGACCAATTCGGGATTGATCAAAGTCCGGTCCCATCGCCTGCGCCCCGAGGTTGTCAGCGAATGGATCTCACCCATCATCGACTGGGCTACATCGCCCTTGTGGTATTTCGCATGGCGAAAACTGATGGACACATATGGTCCTCCAGCCGGGCGCGGGTCCGGCCGATATGGTTTTGGCGGCGAAGCTGCTCTCATAGCCTTCAGCTACCGCATCCCGAACAACACGCCAGCCATCATCCATCAGAGCGAAGGCGCGTGGCGGGCGCTTTACGACGGCCCAATTCCGCCAACCCTCAGCGCCTTGTTCGGCGTCCGCACGATCGCCCAGATCATTGGGGAGGCGGCATCTGACAACGGAATTGTCTTGCCGCCGTCTCTGACCGAGGAAGAGCGCAAGATGGTTGTCGTCCTCAGCCTGCTGCGGGGACGCTGGCACAGAGGGTCTGAGACGGCTTTGGCGGCTCGAAGCGGAATGGCGGTACCGCCACTGATGGATATGCTACGCGAGGCACTCGCAAAAGCGCTGATCACTAACACTGGGAGGCTGACAGATAAGGGCTATGCGTTTCTGGAAGCGGGGGGCGTTCGCGAAAGAAAAACGCCGGTTATTGCCACGACCACGCAACCTTACTATCCAGAAGCTCTGAGGGTTCCACGGTAGCGTCTAGCTATTGTCATCCGAAAGGGTGACCGTGATGGTGGATACGAATCCATTGTCGTGGGGAATGGAGTTTTCCATTGCCGTTGAAAGAGCACGTGAATGCAGGTCCACGCCGGATCATCCATCATTGCCCTTCGGGCAACCTCCTCGGAACGGCTCGGTTTGATGGACGATCCGGCGCCGCCAGGGCCGCGCTAAAGTAGATGGCTCATCCGTGGGATCCTCAGACCTTCATTGCTGGAGCTAGGCTCGCCGGTCGCAGCGAAGTCACCATTCAGGCGTGTCAGGCAGCAGCGATCGCGATCAAGCGAACCCATCCCGACTTGCCGGTCATCTTGACGCTCAACCACCTTGCCCATCTCGCTGACGTTAATGCCGACTTCCTTCAGGAGGTCGCGCACCGCAAAATAGACCCTTATCGCGTTTTTCGGGTCAAGAAGCGCGGCGTTGCCAATCTAGTGCCGGCGCAGCCACGGCGCTACCGCACGATCTGCGTTCCCGAACCGAGGCTGATGCGCGTACAGCGCTGGATTGCGCAGAATATTCTCCAAGTCATGCCGTCGCACATGGCAAGTTTCGCCTTCACCAAGAATCGCGATCTCAAGGGGGCGGCAGAAATGCACGTCAACGCCAAATGGGTCGTGAAGATGGACGTTCGGCAGTTCTTCGAGTCGATCCCGGAGGCGGCAGTCTATCGCGTCTTCCGCACCTTCGGATATGGCGCCCTCCTTTCTTTCCAAATGGCGAGGCTCTGTACCCGGCGCCCGGATCATCACCGACGTGACACGCGGGCGTTGCTCGGTCGAGGTGGTCAACGTCCCTACCGCTCGCACCCTATGGGGCATTTGCCGCAAGGCGCGCCATCAAGCCCAATGCTCGCAAATCGCGCCGTCGAAGCACTTGATTACAGGCTTGAAAGCCTGGCTATCAGAGCTGGCTGGACCTACACTCGCTATGCGGACGATCTCGCTTTTTCACGCACAACCGATGCGACCCGGGGCGAGGCGATGAAGCTAGTGAAGTTAGCCGAACTGTCGCTGCAAATTCATGGCCTCGTCGTTCATCGCCAGAAGACCAGCATCCTTTCTCCAGGCAGCAGGAAGATCCTACTCGGCATGCTCGTCGACACAGGCAAGCCCAGGCTCACAAAGGCTTTTCGTAACAACATCGAGACTCATCTCTACGCGCTCACTCACAAAAAGATCGGTGCAGAGAAGCATCGTACTAAGCGCGGCTTCTCATCGTTGATCGGAATGCGCCGGCACATTTTGGGGCTGATCGCATACGCCCACCAGGTCGACGAAGACTATGCCGCTACGCTTTACACAAAGGCAAATTCCGTCGACTGGACAAGGTGATCGAGCCTCGGCTGATCCGCTGGCGCGCGCGTGACCAAGAGAGTTGATTCCGTTATGTAAGCACGTAGTCGCGGAGGGCGGGGGCCGGTTAGCCGACCCCGAGACATGGATACTGGACGCCTAATCAGCCGGTCAACGACACATCGGCCTATACTGTGGATGTTGCCCTCCATGGACCTCAGAAATCTCGCCGTGCTGACAATCAAATTGGTGACCCAACGTCCGGAGGATTGGGCGGTTGCCCACGCAAGGAAACCGATATGAACTGAGCTTTCCATCCGTCAATTTGCAGCTATCTTCCCACACAGGCTGGAGATGATGCCGAGCATGGATAGCTTCCCGAGACGCGTAGCCGAAAATATCCTTCCGTTGTCGGTCGCAGGTACTTTGCCTGCTGCCTTCCGCGAGTGGCACTTCACTGGCCAAACAGTTGATCACGAGATACCGGACGAGACCTGCCGTCTTTGCGACAAGGAGGGTCTTCGATACCATTTCGAGATCCGGAACGACCAAACGGGTCATCGCCTCGACGTCGGTTCCGAGTGCATCCTCAAATTCCAGGTCGCTGTCTTCGAAGAGGGGCGCGAGCTCGGACCGGACGAGGCGCGCAAAGCTCTTGCCGAACGGATGCGGCAGATGCGGCTCGAAAGTTGCCTGCGCGCGCTGGAACGGCTTGCAGCGGCCGAAGCGAATGATATCCTTTCGAATGCGCTCGCTTACTACCGGCTCCACAAATCGCTGACGCCAAAATTCGCGAATGTCGTGTTCTGGCGATTGCAGGCCAACGCGATCGATCACGACCCCACGTTCTTCAAGGTACGGCTCGACAAGGAGAGCTATGTCACCGATCTTGAGGCAATGCCCCAGCGCAACCTCCATCGTATCTGGAAAGCGCTGACCTCAGCCCAGCGCAAAAAGGCGATCGCGCTCGGTCATGCCGCACCGCCGGAGTGAGGAGGCGGACGGGCAACGGTCCGCGAACCAATCTCAGGGCCGCCAAACGATCTGCTGGTTAGTGATGTCGCCGACGTTCCAGTTGCGTGAGCGCAGCAGCACGATTTCGGCGTCTGTGAAGGCATCGCTCCGCATGGCCAGACAAAGCAAGTTGGACGGACGAGTCACCGCAACATAATGCTGCTTCAGGCTCTTGCGCAGTTCGGGCTTGTTGGCGGTCAATCCGGATCTCGCGCCCGTAAGCCAGTCCTTGATCCGAGTGAGGTGCGACCCCTTGTAGTGAGTGTCAAAGACGAGCGTTGCGAGATGAGTCTCACCTTTAACGGAATGGATCGAGCCGACCTTGATTCGAACCGCAGTCTCCATACTCGGGTAAGAGTAGATGTTGCCCGGCGTTGCCAGGACACCAACCGCTCCACGCTCCTCTTCCCACGCCATAAAATCATCCGCGCTTTCCGCTGCGGCGCCCGCCAGCAAAGCGGTGGCAATATCCGTGATCGGCTTCTTCCAAGTCTGCCACACCCCAGCGTTTGTAGGCAGTTCGCCGGTCGCAACCTTCGAGCACAAAAGATGAAACCGTCGGAGTGTCGCTGTATCGTGCTCAAGAAGCCGGCCTAGCTGGCGGAAGCGGTTGGCCAGATTCGGATGTCGAACGGACGGGTTGAGCATTGTCGCCAGCCGCAGCACAGCATCGGCGGCCTTCTCGGCTATGGGATGAACATCCCCCGTTCCGGCCGCGTCATGGACACCGCGCCTGAGATAGCCGATCAGAGTGGCGGGCCGCCCTTCGATGCGGGTCAGCTCATGATCGTAACCATCCCAATAGTGGGCCACGCAATTTGGTGTATCCGGTCGATTGGTGTCGCGATGGATCGCTCCGACCGCAGCGAAAACGCCGGCCGCACGCTCTGCGGGACTGAACCGCGTAGTCAAGAGATGCGCGAACGCCGGGAGCACATCCGTGGCCTGTTGGGCGTCGAAGAGCAGGATCGCAGCCTGTCTGCCCTGTTCGGCTTCAGGATGCTCACGCAGACCAATAAGGCCTGGAGGGGACAGGGCGAGCCCGTCGGCCAGCGTTGCGATCTGGGGACCGAAGCGATGGCTGTTGGCCACTGGGATAGAAATTGCCGCGTTGGGAAAGACATCGCCGTTCGTGCCATTCACATCGGTTGCGGACGCGCTCCCATAAATCGCTTGGTTCATGTCGCCGAAGCGCTGACGTACGACCGGCCGATCATCCTCCATAAAGACACGATGAAGGATCGCAGACTGGACGTCATCATTGTCCTGAACCTCGTCCAGAAACAGCACCGGGAATCGCTGACGGACTGCGTTCCGTAGATCAGGATTGCGCTCGAGGGCCTGTGCTGCCCAGATCATCATGTCATCATGGCAGAAATATCCCTCCGCTGTCGTGGCCTGACAAGCAGCAACGAACGCTTGATAGGTCGCGGTGTGCTTCCCAAGCGGCCCACCGCCCCAAGCGACGTCACCAACATCGTGGTTGGCGTCGACAATCCGAAGGAGCCCTTCCCGGCGCTTGGTCTGCAAAACTCGAGAACGTTGGGGCGGGGTCAGCTTGTGCAGCCGCCTTCGGAGGCAGATGTCGTCGTCGATCGCGACCACGTCGATCCCCTGCGATCTAAGCCAGGGAAGCGCAATGAAATGATTCACGAACCCGTGAATCGTGCCGATAAAGTGCGGATAGGAAAGGATCGCCCGGCCGGCGGGATCTGCACCAAGCCTTTTCTCGATCTCCAGCCGTGCCACATTGGTGTGAGAGAGCACACAGACGCCTGAGGCAGGCGAGGTCCAGCGCTTCGCCAATATCGCGAGTTTCGCGACGAGCAGCGTCGTCTTTCCACTGCCGGGGCAAGCTGCGACGTCGATCGATCCGTTCGAACGCAAAACGGCAAGGCGCGCATCCTCACCGTCAGCTCCGTGAAACGCCAGGGCTGGCAGACCCAGACTAGCGCAGGCATCGGCGATGTCTTCGTCGCTGACAGCCCGTGCCAGAAGCTCCGCTACACCGATCACGCCGGCGCGTCGCCGGCATTTCCCGTGGCATAGTCGATCGTCGCCCGGACATAGGGTGGTAGGAACTCGCGAAGCGTGGCCGGAGGCAGGCGCCCACGGTCCGCTGCGCGATCGAGCAACGCCGCCAGATATTGGGCCGCAATCGCCTTCGAGGCACCACCTCGATACTTCGCATATACCGAGGTGCTGCGGCTCTCAGGGGCTAGGTCAGACAGGTCGCGGAAGTTGCGGATCGAGGTTCGCAGGACGTCGGCGATCGTCACTCGGCCCGCATGAATGCGTTCGTCGGCAATCGCGAGATCCGCAGCAATCCACACCTCCCTCGCGAGGCCGAAATGCGCAAGATCATATTCGAGGGTCCATTCGGCGACAAAGGTGCGGACCGATTGGCCGTTGGCGCGGGCAGCAATTGAAGCGCGTTGCTTCTCAAGGCCATCGCCGTCGAAGTCGTCTTTCTTGCGCCACCGCCTGTTGCTCTTCGTAGGCACCAAACCATCTGGAGCGGTAAGATCGAGTATGGCTGGCGCACAATCGGGCATCACATCCATGTCGGTCATGCAGGCCACAGGGACGTTGAGTAGCCCCTGCTCGTCCGCCGCGCGGCGCTGGAAAATCCGCCCATATCGGCCGAGGCCCGTACCCCCAACATTGACAACTGACACACCATGGCGTGCCAAATCCCTTCCGATCAGCCTCGCGAGTGTGGGCAGGAGGATATTCTCGGCATCGCCCTCCACGATGATGACGCCGCGAGCAAAGAAGAGGTTTGCTTTCGTGGCATCCAGAAATCGCTCGAGAAACGCATAGTCGTCTGGCGCGAGCAAGGTATGTTCGGGCCCCATCGGGAATGCTCGCCCATTGCGAACCAGCACAAGATTTTCGAGTTTGAGCGACGAGGCAAGCGATGGGCTGTGGGTCGTCATCAAGACCTGAAGCCCATGCTCGGCACCCCGATCCACAATCGCCTTCTGCTTCAGAAAGTTGATCAGGAGATGTTGGCGCTGGGGATGGAGATGCGCCTCGGGCTCTTCGATTAGGAGCGCAGGATAGCCCTCATTTTCTTGGCTTAGGAGAAGCAGCTCGGATGCCATGAACAACAGATTGTTGGAACCAAGGCCGCGCCCTGGCGGTGGGTCCACGACACCGTCGTCGCGCAAATCGAGTTCAAGCTTCTCCAAAAGTTGTCGTAGCCGTGCGGATTTGTCGCCGCGAGCGCCACTAACTGAGATCGCACCCTTCAGCGTATCGCCTTCGAACGAGAGCTTGGCGAGATAGTCGTCGTTTAGGCGTGCACGTGCGTTACCTATCCCGGCCTGACGCTCCAGCAATTCGTTGGCGAAGTCGCCTATGCCGAGGACGCTCAGTGTCGCCGGATCTTCCGGGAAAGCTGCGGGATCAAAGTCCTCGCCAACGCTCTCGATCTCTTCAGTCTGCTGGAGAATCTGGGCGAGCCGAGAGCCGCGGCCGGCCGAAAGAGCCTGATCGGCATCGCGGAGTGGCCGCAGATAAGTCGCGCAGAGGAGAGCCCGTGCCGCTGCCTCCAGAGCCGGACCACCGCCCGTGGCACCCGAACGGCACTCTACAGTCGTAAAACGTCTCGACGGACCGCGGGAGCCCGCCACCGCCTTCCAATGCAAAAACAGATGGGCCTTGCCATCGAGATAAGTGAGATGCTCTAGGAAAGCCCCACGGTCGCCAGCGCTGAGCGCATCGAACCTCAAGAGAATTCGGATTTCGTTTCTGGCTCCACCACCGTCCGGTGGCTGATGGAAATCTGCCTCCCCCACCCTGAAGTAATCCTGGCCCCGCGTTCCCAAGACAAGTCGGATGGCATCAACGATAGCGGTTTTTCCGGAATCATTCTCTCCCACCAACGCCGCGATGCCGGCCGGCAAAATCAGCCGAAACGCGGCATCCCCTTCACCGAAAGTCCTGAAGTTCTCGATCTGTATTTCAGCCAGTCGCACATGTTCTCCCCGGAAGGTTCGCTAAAACACATTTCCCACTAAGACATAGCGGTCTCGCGACTGCAATCCACCGATAGTCTTGGGCATCCCAGATAGAAAAGCGGACTGGCGCCACCCGGGGACGAAAGATCGGTGGCTAAGTGACCGACAAGGGTCGACATTGGAAGGACGTGGCTTGGCACATTGCCGCTCTTCCTGAGCCAGCGTCAGGAGGGCCGCAATGTCCCAAACACCAGGCGCTATAGGAGACAAGCGGTGACAGAGAATGGGAAAGGAGAGACGTTATCGTGCAATATGCCGTGGGGACCGGATGCCCGCTGCAGCCCGGGAACGGGCGTGCGATCGCATGGCGGTCTGGAGGCGCTGATCGCCATGGTTGCCTACTAGGCTGGCATGAGTGGCTTAAAGCAATTGAGGGTTGGATAATCGCCAGCGCTCGTCAGAAGACAATCAGTTACGGGACGCGATATGCTCAATACCTGCGAGGGTCCCGATTGCGGGGCCACGGACGGTATGGCGCCAGAGCCGCTGCGTACCCAATTCTCTCGTGCGTTCTTTGAATTCTTCGGCGCTAACCGAACCGAACAGCATCTCGCTGACTCTCGAGAAATATCGGGCGCTCTCCATCCGGGCGAACAGTTCAAAGGCGTGGTACCAGTTGCTGGAATAGACGAGCGTCCGTGGATACCAAGTCGCATATCCTCCGGGCTGACGGATCGGGCGGATCAGGTAGAGAAGGAGGTCGGCCTCCATCATCCTGGAGAAGGCGGGTGACCCGACCTTATAATGCTCGTGAATGAACTCCGCCTGCCAGTCGGCTCGGTTCTGCCCGAGACGCTGGTTTCGCCCTTGCAGGCTCTCGGCATATTGGCCGAATTCCTCAAAATCCTTGGTGCTTCGACCACGTCCGCCGCTCGGATCCTCGTAGAAGTAGGGATGGTCCAACGCCTGCGCTATAAGGTCGATGCGTCGCTCTGCCAGAAGCGTGGCGATTACACCGAGAAACCCTTCATAAGCGACCATTCGGTTAGCATCGAACATTGCGGGGTTCCAACTCGTGGCCTCGCGATCGCGCTCCGTCGTTGCCAACAGCTGCTCTAGAATCGCCAAGAGGTCGTCGAATGCCGACGACGCTCCTCTGGCGATCGATCGGGTGAGGTCATGCATTTGTCTGACATAGGGACGCATGGCATCGGCAGCGCTAACGATGATCTCATCAATCGGAGCGCTTCCATCTTGTCGCGATCGATCAGGTCTCAGGGCCACAAGCTGCTCGACCAGCCCTTCGCCAAACTCGCGCAACAGGCCCGCGGCCCCTGGGGAGTTGCGCTCCACCCCCTCCTTGGCCCGCCGATAGCGCGACTGGGTGACCAGTGGCGTAGCAGCATCCTTGTCGAGATAGGCTGGCTTTTTCCCAAGCTTGGGGCGGACATGGAGGGGCGCGTCGTTGATCCAGCGCATGAGCTCCTCATAGGCCTCTTCCTCCCGGGCCGCGTCGCTGAAGTCGATGAAGATGCGACCGCCATAGAAGGTCGGCACATACGCCTTGCCCTCGTCGTCCGCCTCCGTAACCAGTGCGGCGTATTTATTCTGGTCCACCTTGCGGTAGATTTCAGGTGTCAGAATCTGAGTTTCGGTGCCGACGCCCCCGGCGCGTCCGTTCGCCTTCTCCTTGTACATCTGGTCACAGATGATGAGTACCTTCGTGACCTCCGGACTGGTGATCGACTGCTCCATGAAGTGCAGGGGATCATGGCCGGGCTTGAGGTCCCACTCATCCAGAATGATAAACACCCCGTCCTCGACAAGCCGCTCTGCTAGTCTGCGGACCCAAGCTTTATGCTCCGGCGACGACCATGCATAGGAAATGAAAGCCTTGTGCCCAACCTCGCGCTCCTGTTCTACCGACACCCCATCCTCCTTCTGGCGACACTGCTTTTACCTAGATGGAGATCGCCCAAACCCCAAGCCCTCGACGCTAGTAGGCTATCTCGAAATTCGCCTTGCGACGCGTCCGTACCGGCTCACACCCCAAGCCTTCAGGTAGGACTAGGCAGACCGGCTAGGCACGATAAATATCTGCCCGCGCCAAATGACTGCTCGCACAAACTTGCGAAATCGATCTGAATGACGACATTTAAGGCATTGCAGACCCGCCGTTTGGCGCGGCTCGACTGACAGCTTTCGGCGTGAGCCGAAATACAGAGCGCCGCATTGGACCGACGCATTCTGGTCGACAGCCGCCGAGAAAGCGGACCTTCCGTACCTGGGGAGTGAAATTAGCTTCTGAGAGTCCGACAAGGGGCGGCTGTGACGGGAAGGGCTTGGGACATTCCTGCTTTTCCTTCGCGGGCTGTCGACCGGCAGGCCTGGCCAGCAGCGGACAGCCAGCGTCTACCTTCGCGGCGGGATTGAATAGCGAAAGCTATAACCTGTCACCGGCCGGATGATCGACGCTTTCATTGAGCCATCTGCTTGTTCGGCCAACTCTAGACGCGGCACTGTTAAATCGAGCGTAGGCATGTCGAGCGGGTCACCGTCGAAGCGAGCGACCATTCTCAGCAGCGCATCGAGGCATTGGACAAGGAACAGCTGATGCATTTTCGTCTGCAGAATTGCAATGGTGACTACCAGCATCACCGTCACGCGTTGCCGCCGACCAATCAACAGGCTGTCGGCAAACGCCACTGACGGGATGCCTTGGTCGGAGGCATAAAGCAGCTGGTTTCGCCGATTGGCTTCATCTGCAACATAGGCCTCAATGTCGCGAGCACCCTTTTCGCTGGCGAGCGCGGCCAGTTCCTCCGAAAAATCATGCGGCTTGAACGGACCCGTTCGATCCGACCAGAATGTCCAGTTGAACGGCTCATCGGGGGTGGCCCAAAGTTGCTGTTCAAGTCCCGCCTGTCCAGCGATGTCGATCGATAGCTCGATCCGAGGTTCGCCTTCAACCCGCAGAGACATGGTCGGCATAGCGATGTTCTTCTCGGCAAGCTTGTCTGCAATCGCCGTGACGAACGGCCAGATCGCCGCCTTATGCTGATGCTGACGTTCCTTAAGCCTTTCGGCGTTGGGGTATTTTCGCACATTGAGCGCACGGATCACTGCAGTCGCCGCTTCCTCCTCGGCCGTGATCGCGCGGAACAGCGACATTTCGGCGTCGATCGGATGCAGCGTCCACGCCTTGCGCAGGTGATTGAGCGCGCTGCGGCAGGCATGCCGGACCCGCGGCGGATTAAGCTTCTCAATCGCTTCCTCGAGCCGCAGATGCATATCGTCCAGCGGGAGTTCCGCAGGGCGGTCGGGATCGGGGATGAAGGGCGCTGCGGGCACACGCGGTATTTTCGCCATTGCCGCCGTCCTAATAATATCGTTCGTAATCGCCCTGCAGCCCGGCTTGGGCAGCAAGGTCGTCGATCGCCTTAATTGCCGTCGTCAGCAAATCACGCATACGATTTGGCTCATCCCAATAGTCGCTTCCATGCTTGCCGCCGTGGAATAGATTATTCCGCACAGTGTTCGCGAGCCGCACCACCCGTTCAAGGTCGGTTGCACCAGCATTGAAGCCTACATCGCGGAAAGCAAGTTCGCCATCGCCGACGATCTGGCGCTGCGGCTTTGCGTCGATCAGAGCCTGCCCGGCGGGCGTAAGGTGATAGCCGTCGCGGTTCATTTCGATGAACAGGTCCCAGCTCACCTCGGCTTTTGCGCCTTCTTCCGTCGATTTGAGGTACCGCGCCTCCTTTAGCGCAAATTCGAAGCGCGAGAACCAATAGAAGAACTCGAACGGCAGGCGCTTGAGGTCGTCGGGGATCCGATCGTGGCGCATGCCTATCCTCCAGAAACTGCGCCGGACGGATGAACGCTGCAAAGTCGCCTGCTCGCCATTCTCGCTGTCATCGCTTTATCTGCCGGTCTGTACGATCATTTTAAGTCTCAAGCACTCAGTATCGCGAACAGCTTCTCCCACCGGTCGACATAGGCCGACGGCACCGCTGATATTCCCTTCGTCAGCAGAGCTTGCTTGACCTTCTTTGAAAGTTCCACCTTCCAACCCTGTTCAAGCGTGACACCCTGACCACTGGCCCAGGCCTCGATTTGGCCGATGACGGGTGTATCAGACTTGGCGAAATCAGCGAACTCGACCTCGGCATCCCGATAACGGCGGTCTATGACGCCTGCGGTGACTTCGACCGGGATGAGGTCCTCGATTTCGGATCCGGAAATTCCCGTATGTTCGTCGATGACGATGACCCGATCCGTCGCCTCCTTGTAAAGGCTAGAGCTGATCTCCTTCGCCAGCTTCTTGCCCATCTCGTCACCGTCCAGCACGATGAGGGGCAAGGTCTCGTCCCGACCGGTGAGGATGCTCGCAACCATGCGCGTATTTTTCGTGCCCCCGGCTGGCGGGAAGACCAGTTCGCGGGCAGGCTTCAGCTTCCCCGAGGAGATGAGGAGAGTCTTGATCGTCGTGAGATAGTGCTGATCGGAACTGCCCTCCACGATGACGGGCTGGCAGCCAAGCATGAGGCTGTCTGCGACGCTCAACCCAAGAGCTGAGTGAACGGCATAGGCTGCTCCCTGCTGGCCCTCCGATCCCTTGCGCAGGTCTGACGTGGCCTTTGTCGTGCCCTGCTGGTCGACATAGACCTTCCTTGCGCGGTCGAGACGGTCGGCATGCACGAGGAATGGCGAATGGGTCGTGTAGATCAGCTGGTTAGTGGCCGAGAGGCTCTCAAAAAACTGCGACAGATCGAACTGCGCCAGTGGATGAAGCGACAGTCCGGGCTCGTCCAGCAGGAGAATGGAATTGTTGTGGTCCCCGTCGGCCTCGCTTTCCACGAGGAAGACGAGGTAGAAGCTGAGGAACCACTGCAGGCCAGTGCTGCGACCTTCGAGCTCGACCTCCGCCGGCCGCCTGTCGTCGGCTACCCAGATGCGAAAATGATTTCCGTCAGCCTCGAACCGAAACCTATAGTCGCCTTGCTTCCACCATTCCTTGAACTTGGAGGTGAGGGTCGTACCTGCCGACTGGAGGAGGATTGAGCGTTCGCGCTTATTCTCGGCAACGGCGGCGATCTCCTCCTCTGTCGGGCGTCCGGTATTGGGGTTCACGGTCTCATCACGACCGAGTTCGAGTATCTCGTTTGGAGAGAGACGGACGAAGCTGAAAAGCACGCGCAGCGTTCGTGCCTTGGCGGCTTCCTTCTCACCGAGGTCGTTGCGCGCAAGATTCTCAACGACGTGCGGCAGGTAGATTTCGGAATCGAGATTCCCGTAATTCGAATAATAAACGAACCGGGGCATGCGACCGAGAACGGTTTCCCGGACGGTCTCGAGGTCGCCAGGATCGGGGGCGGAGATCTTCGCCTGCAACTCATCGATCTGAGTTGCAAGTGCCTCCAGTCGAGGGAATATGCTGCTTGACTTCGCAACCGCTTCAGGCGCCAGTGAGCGGAGGCTCACCGCCAGACCTTCCAAATCCGTCGCCCCGAGCGGCTCCTCTGGAACTTCACGGATCATCCGCTCTAGTTCGGCGACCAGTTCAGACTTCTGAACTTCCTCCTTTACTAGCGCGCTCATGCCTTTGATTTCCTGCACGGCGTCGCCGATAAAGCCGGTGACTTCCGCCGGAGAAACGCTGGTCGAATGCACATGGTCAGGGAAGCGCACCGAGTACCGATTGTCGTAGTAGCGCTCGACCCTGACGGTCTTCGTCTCCTCGGGAGATATGCCGGCAGCGGCGGCGAGCTTGACTCCCAGAGCCTCGGTCGAGAAGTCGGCGGTGATGAAGCAGAAGTCCTGGGGACGTTCACGGATCTCCGCGAACATCGTCTTGGGGAAGTCGGATGTCGCCCTGATGTCCCCCTCCCGTGCCGGCTTGAGTTTCCACAGCGGCAGGAGGAGATTCGACTTACCGGATTCGTTAACGCCTATTAGCGCGGTGACATCGTCCGCCTCAATCCATCCACTATCCGTCACCGACCTGAAATTCGTCACACGATACTGCAGCAACCTCATTTCACGCTCCCCCTTGCCCTGAATTATCCCTTACCAGCCGTCATGTTATGGCGCCACCGTTCGCGTTCCATATCTGTTCGTTTTTTCGCTCTAAATGATACATCTCGACTTTCACCCCTTCTCGATTAACTGGCCAGCATGTTTAACAACTTGCCGCACTCGACACCGTTCTAAGATCGCACACGCCAATGAAGCCGGCTAACGGACGGCAGGTAGCAGGACACGTGTCAGTCACTGCGAGCACCAAAATTTGGGGCGGGACCTTACGCTAACTGCCGGCAAAGCACTTAGTGCTGCAATGGCCGCTTTAGACGCGAGCGGTGGTGGTAGCTGCCGGTCCGCACTCGGCGATCGAAAATCGCTGGCTGAATGGCGGCAAAGGGTCGATAGTGTTGAAAAACCCGGCCTTGCAGTAATGGCGCGGTCCTGATTCACTGACCATGTCGTTAGGAGACAGGCTCATGATGGGTGATCGGACGGTGATGCAGGAGGCGCTGTTTTACAGCTTCAGCCTGGAAGATCATGTTCCCCAGAGCCACCTGTTGCGAGCGGTGGATCGCTTCGTGGATCTGGACGGTATCCGAGAGAAGCTGCGGCCATTCTATAGCGAGACAGGCCGGCCCTCGATTGATCCTGAACTGATGATCCGGATGCTACTGATCGGCTATTGTCTGGGAATCCGGTCTGAGCGGCGGCTGTGCGAGGAAGTGCATCTCAATCTGGCCTATCGCTGGTTCTGCCGCCTCGGTCTCGACGGATCCGTGCCGGATCACTCAACATTCTCGAAGAACCGGCACGGCCGCTTCCGGGACAGTGATCTATTACGGCAACTGTTCGAGATGACCGTCTCGCGCTGCATCCAGGAAGGACTGGTCGGTGGCGAAGGCTTTGCTGTGGACGCCAGTCTGATCAAGGCCGACGCCAATCGCCAGCGCGGCGTTCCCGGCGCAGAGGGGCTACCGCCGGATATCATCAATCATGCTGTTCGGGAGTATCTGGAAGTGCTCGACGAGGCGGCCTTCGGAGCGGCGTCGCCCGTCACGCCCAAATATCTGTCGCCGGCTGATCCGGCCGCACGCTGGACGGGCGCCCATGGCGGACAGGCCTTCTTCGCCTACAGCACCAACTACCTCATCGATCTGGCTAATGCCGTGATCGTCGATGTGGAGGCCAGCACCGCCATCCGTCAGGCTGAGGTAACGGCGCAGCGAACGATGATCGACAGGACACAGGAGCGCTTCGGCATCTGGCCCCAGCGGTTAGCTGCCGATACCGGCTATGGCGATGCGGCTAATCTTGCCTGGCTCGTCCATGAGCGCGGCATCGAGCCGCATATCCCCGTCTTCGACCATGCAAGCCGCAGGACCGATAGCTTCCAGCGCACCGTGTTCCGCTATGACCACCGGAAAGATCTCTATGTCTGCCCCGGTGGCAAGCACCTCGTCCAGCACCGCAGGGACTATGCCAGCCCGCGGACCGGCGTCGATAAGGACGGCTTCATGCGCTACCGCGCCAGTCAGCACGACTGCCAATCCTGCGTCCTCAAGCCCCAATGCTGTCCCGGCCAGCCCGCGCGCAAGGTGATGCGATCAATCCATGAAGGCGCGCGCGATCTGGCACGGGATCTGTCCCAGACCGACGCCTATGTCACATCCCGGCGCGAGCGAAAGAAGGTCGAAATGCTGTTCGCCCATCTCAAGCGCATCCTGAAGCTCGATCGCTTGCGCCTACGAGGACCAAATGGCGCAAAAGATGAGTTCCACCTCGCAGCCACAGCCCAGAACCT
>DASYHX010000398.1:0-1500 GCA_035998065.1 Pseudorhizobium sp. | reverse complement strand
ACACTACCTTACCGGTAGCAAGGAGCTCCAGAAAGTCCCTGTTGTCGCCGATCCCCGCCATGTCGAATCTTCGTCTCTCATTACCCGCAGAGGTGGCGGTGATTACTTCGAGTTCGCGCCGCCCAAACTGCCGCATCAACTCCGCAGGGCTCCCGGCTACTGGAATGTGTCCCCCAGCAAGAAACCCAACATGATCACAGACCTCTTCGGCCTCGGCCATATTGTGGGTCGTCAGGAAAATGGTCTTGCCCAAGTCTCGCTGCTGGCGGATGAGGTTGCGAATGCGGCGTGATCGGCCGGGATCCTGCCCCGTGGTCGGTTCGTCGAGAAACAGAAGGTCTGGATCGTGCAACAAGGCACGGGCCAAGTTGAGCCGCATCCGCATTCCCTTGGAGAATTGGTCGACACGTTGATTAGCGGCCTCCTCCAGTTCCACCTCCGCCAACACATCCATCGGATCGCGGCAGGGCTTGCTGTAAAGGGCCGAGAACAGCTTCAGATTCTCCAAGGCGGTAAGCCGCAGGTACAGCGCTGGAAGCTCGAAGCTCACGCCGATCCGCTCGTAGAGTGCTCGCCCCAGAAGGGCAATCGGCTGACCGAACAGTTCAACCCGTCCGCTGTAGCCGCGCAGCAGGCCCATCATGATGCGCTGCGTAGTGGACTTGCCGGCGCCCGAGGGTCCGAGCAGGCCATAGACTTCGCCGGCGGCGACATTGAAGCTGACGCCGCCCAGCGTCCTTGTTGCTGCTCCGGGATAGCTGTACTGCAGGTCCCTAATCAAGATCATGTCGTGGTTCCCCCCAGCCGGGTCACGAACAGCTGTCGCAGTATGGCAATGGCAGGGCCGTATTGATCCGGCGTCATGTTGTGCCTTTGCGAGGCTGTCGCAATCATCACCGTGAGCAGGGCGAGCAGATCGTCGCCCGATAGTGGCCCGCTTGACGCCCCGTTGCTCCAGAGTTCAGCGGCGTCGCTGGCAAAAACCCTGTCGGTGGCCTGGCTCTGGGCGAAGCGCGCATCGCCAAGCTTGCGCCGGAGATGGGGGATCTCACCATTGGCAAGCACGATATTGAGCACCGGATCGGTCTCAATCTTGGAAATGATCATGTCGAAGAACTGCCCAGCCCGAAGGCCGGTTGGCCCTTGGGCAGCTTTGAGGAAGCCGATCATATCGCGTTGATGCGCGTTTTCCCGTTCCTCGACTATCGCCATGAACAACTCTTCCTTGGAGGGAAAGAACGCATAGAATGAGCCCTTTGCGATGCCTACGTCACGGCAGATGTCATCGATGCGGGCAGCTCGAATGCCCGCCTGGGTGAAGCGGCTGAGCCCGTGCTTCATGAGCGACTGTCGGATCGCATCTCGCTCGGTAGGATCGAAAGCTTTAGGCACTGGTTGCTCGCGTTCACGCTGCAGCACTGTTTCACAGGTCGGCCCAGCATTCAATGACTGAATGGTCCATCAAGTCACTGAAGGTCGAAAGGTCGTTGTAATGCAACA
>DASYHX010000332.1:0-5303 GCA_035998065.1 Pseudorhizobium sp. | reverse complement strand
GATGCGTCCGGTGTGAGGCGTCAGGCCAACCAGCGCTTTCGCCATGGTCGACTTGCCGCAACCGGATTCGCCCACCAAGGAAAGCGTTTCGCCGCGGAAGATGTCTAGGGAAACGTGTTCGACAGCATGAACGCGCGCGGCGACACGGCCCAGCAGCCCCTGCCGAATTGGGAAATCGACCGATACGTCGTCGTATCGAACGAGAACTTCTCGCGCGGCGGGTTCCGACCGCGATGCGCCTGCGCCGATGCGGGGCACGGCAGCCAGCAGGTCGCGCGTATATTCCTCCTGAGGTGCGTCGAAGAGGTCGACTGTCGACGCAGCCTCTACCATCTTGCCCTTGCGCATGACGATGACGCGATCTGCCATCTCGGCGACGACGCCCATGTCATGGGTGATCAGGATGACGGCGGTGCCGAGTTCCTTCTGCAGGTCGCGCAGGAGGTCTAGCACCTCGCGCTGCACCGTCACGTCCAGCGCGGTCGTCGGCTCGTCGGCAATGAGAACGGCCGGCCGAAGCGCAATGGCCATGGCAATCATCACGCGCTGGCGCATGCCTCCCGATAGTTCGTGGGGATACTGCTCCAGCCGCTTCTCCGGTTGCGACAGACGAACGGCCTTGACCGCTTCCAGGGCCCGCGCACGCGCTTGGGAGACTGACAGCGGCTCATGCGCCCGGATGGCTTCCACGAGTTGGCGGCCGATGCTCATGACTGGGTTAAGGGCGGTCATCGGTTCCTGGAAGATCATCGCGATGCGCGCACCGCGCATCTCCTGCATCTTCTTTTCAGGCAGGTTGGTGAGTTCGGTCTCACCGAAACGGATGGACCCGCCGGTCACACGAACGGCGGGTGCCGGTAAAAGCCCCATGCAGGCAAGTGAGGTAATCGACTTGCCAGACCCACTTTCTCCAGCAATGGCCAAGGTCTCGCCCCGATGAAGATCGAAGCTCAATCCTTCGACCAGCGGAACCAGCCCCTGGTCCGACCGTGCAGAGACCTGCAGGTCGCGTACCGACAGGACCACGTCGGTTGCCGTATCGACGGGAGAAAGCATGGCTGCGGTCATTCGAAGACGGCCCTCGGGAAGTAGAAGCTCACCACGACGTTTGGCATGTCGACAATTTCGGAGATGCGAAGATCGCCACAGGTCGAGACGAGCATGTACGCGTCCACCGGATCCATCTTCTGCGTCGTCGCAAGAAGATCGACCATATAGGCGACAGCGTCCTTGGCCGCAGCCCATAGATCCGGACCTATGCCGGTCGTGACCTCGTAGCCCTTGGCGTCAAGATGACGTGTCACGGGGCCAGGCGTCGTGAAGCGTGGCGTCTTCAGCGGCTGGTCCTTGATGAGGTCGAGCGTGAGCACGACGTCGAAGGGGCTCTCGATCGCCGTCCCGCAGACCTCGCCATCGCCCTGTGCGGCATGCGTGTCGCCGACCGAAAACAGCGCGCCGTCGACCTCGACCGGCAGGTAGAGCGTCGTGCCGGCGGCAAGGTCGCGGATGTCGAGATTACCGCCGACCCGGCGCGGCGGGACGACCGTATGATGGCCTTTCTCCGCCAGCGCGTTGCCGATGGTGCCAGCAAAGGGCTTCAGCGGTACGCGTCCGTTCTTGCCGAAGAGTGCGGGTTCCATGGTCGACGCGTCGAACTTCCAGACATTGAGAGCCGGTTCGGTGAACTGGTCAGCGAGCAGGCCGAAGCCTGGAATATTGGCCGTCCAGCCAAAGCCCGCACCGTCGCGAAGCTGCGGCGTGAAGCTTTCGATGGTTACCTTCAGAACGTCCCCTGGCTTTGCACCATCGACATAGATCGGACCGGAGACCGGGTTGATCTTGGTAAAATCCAGCGCCTTCACGTCCTCGACGGTGGACTGGGGGCCGAGTTGGCCCCCAGAACTGTCAAGGCACTGGAACAGGATCGTCTCGCCCGGCGCAGCCGTCAGGGCAGGGACAAAGGAATTGTCCCAGCCGTAGTGGTGCTGATGGGCGTGGATCGTGTGATTGCAGTGCTTGCACATCGCTAGCCTTACTCCTTGATGAAGACGTAGTCGTAGTTGACCGGGATCGAAACCGGATCGACATAGAGCGCGTCGTCACCGCCCATGCGGGCAGACTTCATGGTGAAGCGCTGTTCATTGAAGACCGGCGCCCATGGGGCGTCTTCCATCACCTTCATGTAGATCTCGGACCATTTAGCGAGACGCTCGTCCACCTTAGCAGGATCGACGATGGAGTCGGCCTCCGCGGCCAGCTTGTCGAGCTCTGCATTGCAGTACTTCGACCAGTTCCACCCGCCTTCCACTGCGCCGCTGCAGCCGAGGATCGGACCGTAAAAGTTTGCCGGATCCGGGAAGTCGGCAATCCAGGCCATGCCGCCCGACCAGATCATCGGCGCGGTGCCGGCACCGCCAGCTTCAATCACATTGGCCTGGGCCAGCGACTTGATCGACGCGTTGATGCCGATTGCCTTCAGGTCCTGCTGGATCGCTTGTGCGATACGTGGGTTCGGATCGGTGTTCATGACGAAGAGTTCAGTGTCGAAGCCGTCCGCGTAACCTGCGTCGGCAAGCAGCTTCTTGGCACCTTCCTGATCGAACTTGTAGCCTTCGTAGCCTTCCGTATAGCCAGGCATGGATGGCGGAAGCGGCTGGTTTGCCGGAACGGCGCGACCGTTGATGACCTGGACGATGCGGTCTTTATTGATCGCCATGTTGACGGCACGGCGGACCTCGACCTTGTCGAACGGAGCCTGCGTCACGTTCATGGTGATGTAGCCGGTGTGCAACTGGCCGCCTTCGACAACCAGGCTAGCCTGTGCCTCATCCTTCATGACTTCCACGAACTTTGCCGGCGGGATGCCATCGCCGGGAACGTCGACTTCGCCATTCTGCGCGCGCAGAAGTGCCACGACGGGCTCCTGGCCGACTTCCACGGTGAAGCTGTCGAGGTAAGGAACGCCGGAAATCCAGTAGTCCGGGTTCTTTTCGAACACGAGGCGCTGGCCGAGTGTCCATTCAGCGAGCTTGAAAGCTCCAGTGCCCACAGGCTTCTTGCCGAAATCGGCGCCAGCCTCCTCGACGGCTTCCTTCGGAACGATGAATGAGAAGTTCAGCGCCATGATGTGCAGGAAGGTCGCGTCTGGACGCGATAGCTTGAAGACCACCGTGCTCGCGTCGGGAGCAGAAACACCCGATACCGTCTCGGCCTTGCCTTCGGCGGCTTCGTCGTAGCCTTCGATCATGGAGAAGAAGCCCTGGCCGGGCGACTGGGTGGCCGGATTGATGACGCGGTTGATCGAATAGACCACGTCGTCGGCGACCAGTTCGCGGCCATTGTGGAACTTGACGCCCGGGCGCAGCTTGAACGTGTAGGTAAGGCCGTCTTCGGAAATCTCGTGGCTTTCCGCGAGCCCCGGACGCAGCTTCGTCGTGCCCGGCTCATAATCCATGAGGCCGTCGAACACGGACTTGATCATCGACCAGTTCTGCCAGTCGTAGCCGATCGCCGGGTCGAGCGTCGCGACATCATCCTTGTAGGTCACGACCATGTTCCCGCCATGCGTTGGCTCTTGTGCCTCCGCCGGAGCAAGTGCCGGCAGGGCCATCACGGTTGCAAGTGCGGTAGAAAGGAAAAGCTTCTTCATAGACCTTACTCCTGTTGGTTGACGGTTTCAGCGCAGCTTGATGCGCGGATCGATGAGCGGCGAAATCAGATCGGCAATGAGATTGCCCAGAACGATCCCGCAGGCGGAGACGAGCGTGACGCCCATGATGATCGGGATGTCGACCCGCTGGATGGCCTGCCATGCGAGTTGACCGATGCCAGGCCAGCCGAAGACGCTCTCCACGACAACGATGCCGGACATGAATATTCCGATGTCGATGCCGATCATCGCGATGATTGGCAGGATGGCGTTGGGCAGAGCATGGCCGAGGATGACCTTGCTACGGCCGAGGCCCTTGGCACGTGCCGTGCGGATGAAGTCGGCGCGCAGCACATCGACCATCGATGAGCGCATGATGCGCGAATACCAGCCCGATCCGAGGATGCCGAGGGTGAGTGCGGGCAGCACGATGTGGGCGAACGTGCCGTAGCCGCCGATCGGAAACCATCCAAGCTGCACCGCGAAGACGAAGAGCAGCAGCAGGGCGACCACGAACTGCGGCGCGGAGACGGTGACAAAGCTCGTCAGCATCAGGCCGTTGTCGATGGCCTTGCCACGGTTCAGCGCAGCGATGATGCCGAGCGGCAGGCCGATCAGGAGCTCGCAGGCGATGGCTGCCACCAGCAACAGAAGGGTTGCCGGCAAGCGCGATGCAATGAGCTGAGCAACCTCCGTCTTTTGTAGGTAGGAGCGGCCGAAGTCGCCTTGCACCAGGTTCAGGAGGTAATTTGCGTACTGCACGAGGAACGGCTGGTCGAGGCCGAGCTGCTGGCGAATGCTTTCCACCGTGGCAGCGGTTGCGGACCGTCCGGCGATCTGACGCACCGGGTCGGCCGGCAGCACGTAGAGCAAAACGAAAGTAATGAAGGAGACGCCGAGCAGGATTAGCGCGGACTGAAGGAGGCGTCGCAGAATATAGGCCGCCATCAATCGCGCCCCTGTTGTGTCGGATCGAGGATGTCGCGCAGAGCGTCGCCCACGAGGTTGAAGGCAAGTGCGAGCAGCAAGATTGCAGCACCTGGAATGAAGACAAGCCAGGGAGCGGACTGGAAGTAGGTTTGGTTCTCAAAAATGATATTGCCCCACGAGGGTATCGGCGGCTGAACGCCGATGCCAAGAAAGGACAATGTGGCTTCGAGCAACACCGTGGTCGAAATTCCTAGAGTGCCCCAGACGATCAGCGTCGGGATCAGATGCGGCAGGATGTGCCTGAAGAGAATGCGTCCGGTTCCCGCGCCAAGCGTCTTTTCGGCGGCGATGTAATCACGCTCCGCGAGCGACGACGTCTGAGTGAAGATGACGCGCGCGGTCTGCACCCAGTTCACAAAGGCGATCACCATTGCAACGATCCAGAGCGACGGCGAGAAGATGGCGGCAAGGCAGATCGCCAGCAGCAGCGCAGGAAATGCCATCATCAGGTCGGTGAAGCGCATTAGCACCGCACCGACCAGCCCGCGAAAATAGCCGGCGGTGACGCCGACAAGCGTTCCGATGACAAGTGCGGCGCCATTGGCGACGAGCCCGATCAACAGCGAGGTTTGGGCCCCGTATAGAATGCGCGAGAAGAGGTCGCGACCGAGGAGGTCGGTGCCGAACCAGAACATCTCGTTCGGCGGCATTGGCGCACCCTCAA
>DASYHX010000311.1:0-6378 GCA_035998065.1 Pseudorhizobium sp. | reverse complement strand
CCTCCATCTCCCGAGAAGGACGACTCAAGTATGCAAAACGACATGAAACTGGTTGAGTACCTGCGTGAGCGGCACTCGACGCCGGTCGCACAGATTGGCGAGCCAGGACCTAATGCGGAGGAACTGAAATCGATTCTCAGTTTTGCAGTGCGCGTTCCCGATCATGGCAAGCTGTCGCCCTGGCGCTTCATCGTATTCAACGGTGATGTGCGGCGGGAGCTGGGAGGGGTATTTCTGCAGATCGCGGAAAAGGCGTCGCCAGATATGACGAGCTCCGCGCGTAACGCGGAGTTGTCGCGTTTCCTGAGAGCGCCAGTGGTCGTCGCGGTGATCAGCACCGCTGCGCCCCATGTAAAGATTCCTGAATGGGAGCAGGTGCTGTCGGCCGGGGCCGTTTGCCTCAATCTGCTGATGGCGGCGAACGCCCACGGCTATGCCGCAAACTGGCGAACGGAATGGATCGCGTACGACAACGAGGCACTTGCCGCACTGGGCGTGAAGCCGCAAGAGAAAGTGGCGGGCTTCATCCATATCGGGTCTAGCGATTTTCCGGTTCCAGATCGGCCACGCCCCGAGCTTACCCAGATCGTCACCTTCGCCGGCGAGGCCAAAGGCTGATGTTTTACACGACCGACACCAACAGCCACGGCATGCAGCACGATCCGTTCAAAGCGATTGTCGCTCCGCGGCCGATCGGCTGGATTGGAACGAAGGGCAGGGACGGGTCGATTAATCTCTCTCCCTACTCCTTCTTCAACGTCGTGTCGGATGACCCGAAGATCGTCATGTTCTCCTCCAGCGGACGCAAGGATAGCTTGCGCAATGCGGAAGAAACCGGCGTCTTCACAGCCAGCCTCGCAAGCCGGGATCTCGCAGAGCAGGTCAATGCATCCTCGATTGCGGTGCCGTACGGCACCGACGAGTTCGCAATCGCGGGTCTGTCTGCGAAGCGTGGAGAGATTGTGGACGCGCCCTATGTGGCGGAAGCGCATGCCGTCCTGGAATGCCGGGTCACGGAAATCATCCAGCCGAGGACATTGGACGGTGGCAGGGCGACATCCTTCATGGTCTTAGGCCAGGTCGTCGGCATCCATATCAGCGAGTTCGTCATCCGCGAAGGCCGCATCGACATGGCCCTCCTGCGGCCGATTGCCCGGATGGGCTATCGCGACTTCAGCGACGGCGGGACGGACGTCTTCCAGCTGACCAGGCCCACCAGCCGGTAGCCATTGGGAGCAACTGCTCCCGTTACCAAACATGGTGAACCAAACTTAAACGTTTTGCCCCTAACCTGACGGTAGTGAGTGTTTTCAGGTGACGCTATTCGTCAGCCGGGGTTTCGCTGTGATCATACAGGCATTTCTTCGTTGGATTGAAACGGCCCGTCCTGGCGACAGAGCCAAGGCCGCCGGAGCATTGGCAAGAGCCTACCTTCGCTCTGATCTGGATGACGAGCAGCGGCAAGCGACACTGCTCGCCATGTGCCATTTGCTCAGCGACCCGGCACCGCAAGTTCGCCTGGCGCTGGCTCAGGCGCTTGCAGATTCGCCGCAGGCTCCACGGGCGGTGATTCTGACTTTGGCTGAAGATCAGCCCGAGATAGCATGTACCGTGATCGCCCAATCGCCTGTCCTCACCGAGTCGGATCTTGTCGATCTGGCGGCAACTGGCGGGCTGATTACCTGCGGCTTAATCGCTGCTCGCAGCCACGTCAGCCGTGCAATAAGTGCGGCGCTAGCGGAAGTCGGCGATGAAGGCACGATACTGCTCCTGCTCGAGAACGCGAATGCGGAGATTTCACGGCGATCGTTGAGCCGTATTGCGCACCGCTTCGGTGATTGCCCTCCGATACGGCAACTACTGCTGCAGTTCCAGGACCTCCCTGGGGAGGCCCGTCAGCACCTCGTCGAGCAGGTGAGCGCGGCTCTGGCAGGATCGCAGCTCGTGCAGATGGTTCTGCCGCCGAACAGGCTGGAGCGAGTGACTTCCGAAGCCTGCGAAACGGCTGTTATGGGGATCGCCGAAAAAGTACCTCCGGCAGAGGTGGGCGCGCTGATCGAGCAGTTGCGCGCGAATGGTAAGCTGACATCCGCGCTGTTGATGCATGCCCTGTGCAGCGGCAGGATCACGTTCTTCTTGGCAGCCGTGGTAGCCTTGTCGGGGCTGGAAGAACGGCGCGTTCGCGCGCTTCTAGCATCCGGGCGCATGCATGCGGTGCGCGCACTTTTCGAATCCGCTGGCCTGCCGCGCGACATCGCTATGGTATTCGTCGAGGCGACGCTTGTTTGGCGGCGGTCCGAGGAACTGACCACTGCGGACACCTTCTGCGCTCGCCTACTCGCCAACTGCCGCCGTCCCGCTGATGCGGAGGCACCGGTATCGCAGCTGCTCAATCTGATCGAAAAACTGCAACGCAACCATATGCGTACGCTTGCACGCACCTATGCGGAGGATGCGTTGCTCGCGGCGTGATCGACGGGATCAGAACTTGCGGGCAACCCAGGAATAGCTTTCTTCGACAATCCTTACCGGCTTCTGCATCAGCGTGCGCACGCCCTCTGTCGTCGGAAGCACTGCCTTGACGCGGGCTATGGCGCGCACCGCAAGACTCTTCTCACCATCCTCCGTGACTTCAACAGCAGCCGGCGACTGCGGCTCCGAGAGCGACACGACCTCCGTCTCCTTCGGCGTCTGGCACACCGCAATGACGACGGGATAGGGCGCGTTGGAATAGCCCGCGAGCTCTCTGTCGGAGTTGGCGCTGCACATTTCGACGCTTGGCCAACGCTTCTCAGAAGTCGCCACATAATGGCATTCCGTGCCGCTGTCGTCGCAGCCCAGTATGGTGAGAATGATGATTGCCGGATTCACGTTGGCTTCCCCTGTTCTTGGTGATCTTCACGACGATCGTGACGCAAGAGGACCGCTGCTGCCACCCACAGCGCCCTAGTTTGCGGAGCATCGAAGCGCGACCTCATGGCTATCCGCGCCGCAGACGATGGTCAAACTTGACGCCGTCGGGCCCAGGACGAGCCGTGGCGCCTCGTCATGGCGAAGTGGCTTTCCGGATGACCGGGGAGGGCGGATCGTGCTCCTCCGTCGCAAGGTCAGCCGAGGCAATGTCGGTCGAATCTGCAAGCCTGACCTCCCGGATCCATTCCCTCCAGATCGAAACGACCAGTGCCATCAGGACGGGGCCGATGAACAGGCCGAGGAAACCCATTGTCTTGACCCCTCCGACAAGCCCGAAGAACGTCGGCAGAAAGGGCAGCTTTATCGGGCCACCAACCAGCCGCGGCCGGATCGTTTTGTCGACGATGAAAAGTTCGACTGAGCCCCAGATGAAGAGGCCCGCGCCGGCGAGATACGAGCCACTGGCAACAAGATAGATCGAGACGAGCGTGAAAGAGAGGGGCGCGCCGCCCGGGATCAATGCCATAACGCCGGTGAGGACGCCAAGTGTAACGGGTGAGGGAACTCCAGCGATCCAGTAGGCAATGCCGAGGATGATGCCTTCGCCGATCGCGATCAGCGTCATCCCTGTGACTGTCGAGCTGATCGTGGCCGGCACGACGCGCGAAATGCGCTCCCAGCGGGTCGGCAGGATGCGCTCTCCGAGAAGGTCGATTTGACCCGTAAACGAGGCGCCGTCGCGGTAGACGAAGAACAATGCGATCAGCATGAACAGTAGCGTCAGGAGGAGATGGAAGGCGCCGTCGCCGGCTGCAATCACCGCCCGGTAAATATTGCCGATATTTGCACCGCTGACGATCTGGATCAGTTCGCCGACCGCTCCGGGGGCTCCGATATAGCGATCCCATTGCTGGGTCAGCCAATCACCCACCCCCGGCAGCGCCGCGATCCACGCCGGTACCGCTTCGCCGTTGCGATTGACTTCCAGGATCCAGCCCACCCAATCGCGCACCTCTCCGATTGTGTAGGAGACGGCAATACCGATAGGAACGACCAGAAAGGCGATGATGAATATGATGGCGAGGGTTGCCCCGATTGTCGTATTGCCGCCGATGTTCCGCAGCATCCTGCGGTAGAGCGGCCAACTCGCAAATCCGATCACGAGTGCAGCCAGAACCGGAACGACGAAGCCGTGGAAAAAGTAAATACTGGCGATCACGATCAGGACAAGCAGCCAACGTGCGGCCGATATCGGGGGGATCAGTGCAGCGCGGCTATGTGCCACGGGGCCCAACCAGCGAGGCGCGTCTTTTGACCTGGAAGATCCATTCACCGTGATCACAACTCCGTTGGTGGCCAGCATATGGCGCTTGCGGTTAGAAAGCACAAGTTTGCCGCCGATCGCTTAAAAACTGCTGTTACTGCCTTGCCTTATATGCCCTAAGCGATAATTATGATGAAATTCAAACACACCGAATTCTCCCAATGACATATTCTGCGCGTCGGTTCCTTGTGCGGGATCGTACTTCTTCATCCCACGCCAAGGTCGAGGCGACCGTCGGAGCATTCGAAGATCTCGATGGCTACCGACGCTACCTGCGCGGAAGCTATGTTTTCCGCAATTCGCTCTACGGCACAATGACTGGCTTGCGCTGGCCAGAGCAGTTCGCTCTCTGGGCGGATCCAGATGGGCTCAGGGAGCTCATGCGCAGCGACATGGAGGATCTCGCGATGGATCCCTCGCCTCCTCTTTTTGCGCTGCAAATGCCTCCGATCAGCTCGGATCTGGAGGGTCTGCTTGGAATGCTTTATGTCGTTGAGGGCTCGTCCCTCGGTGCCCGTATTCTTTTCCGCCGCGCACAGAAGCTGGGCCTGTCGGGCTCGTTCGGAGCGCGTCATCTTTCCGCGCAAGCTGATTCCGTTGAGCGCTGGAGACGCGTTCTGGAACTTCTAGAAAGTGCCCCTGAGCTTGATCTCGATCGGTTGGTCGCAGCTTCCGAGACAACCTTCGTCGCGGTTGAGCGCGCCTTCGAGGGTATCAGTCATGCCTGAAGTACAGGCCGTCGACCTGACCAACTGCGATCGCGAACCGATCCATATGCCCGGCAGCATCCAGCCGCACGGTTGTCTCATCGCTTGCGACGCTGCCGGTTCTGCCGTCCTCCGGCACTCCGCCAACGCGCCACAGATGCTGAACCTGCCGGAAGACCTGAACGGACGCCGGCTGGACGAAGTGCTGGGGGCGGAAGTGGCGCATACGCTTCGCAACGCCATCGCGACGTCATCGGATCCGGCGCGGCCAGCCCTCCGTCACGCGGTGACACTTGCCTCGGGCGCTAGATTCGACGTCTCCATCCACGCTTATGACAGCAACTCGATCCTGGAATTCGAACCCGTTTCAGGAGATGTCGACCAGCCGCTTGAAGCGGCCCGCATGCTCATCAGCAGGATTCGGAATATCCAGACCGTAGACCAGCTGGTCGAGCGGACCAGCCGGCTCATCCATGCTCTGCTCGGCTACGACCGGGTAATGATCTACCGTTTGGACAAGGACGGTTCGGGAAAGGTTATCAGCGAGCACAAGCGTCGCGATCTGGAGAGCTTCAGGGGCCAATACTTTCCTGCAAGTGATATTCCGCAGCAGGCGCGCATTCTGTACCTGAAGAACAGCATCCGAGTCATCTCCGACGCGGACAACCCGCGCGTAGCGATCATTCCTGCTCTCGATGACGCCGAAACGCCACTCGATCTGTCGTACGCACATCTTCGCAGCGTCTCGCCCATTCATTGCGAGTACCTTCGCAACATGGGTGTCTCAGCGTCCATGTCGATCTCGATCCTCGTCGACGGCCAGTTGTGGGGGTTGATCGCATGTCACCATTACGCCCCGAAGGCGCTCTCGATGCCGCAACGCGTGGCGGCAGAAACCTTTGGGGAGTTTTTCTCACTGCATCTCAGCGCGCTGAAGCAGAAGGAGATCGCCGAGAAGAACCGCGAGGTCCGCGGTGCGCTTGACCGCTTCCTGCAGGCCGCTGCGCATCACTCCGACATCCGCGAACTACTGCGTGCATCGCTGGATGAGTTTGGCGCAATGCTACCGTCGGACGGGGTGGGGCTTTGGCTCTCAGGCGTCTGGACGTCCGCAGGGAGTGCACCTTCCAGAGAAGGGGCCGCCGACCTGGCAGAACGCCTTGCGGACAAGGCCGGCGGAAAGATATGGGAGACGCACCAGCTATCACTGGATCTTCCGGACACCCGTGCATTCTCCGAAGGCACCTGCGGTGTCATCGCAGTTCCATTATCGCAGAGGTCAAGGGATTATTTGTTCTTCTTCCGCCGTGAAGTGGTCCAGACGCTGGATTGGGCCGGCAACCCGGAAAAGAAATACGAGAGCGGCCCGCTGGGGGACCGGTTGACGCCGCGCAAGAGCTTTGCCGTCTGGAAGGAGACTGTCCAGGATCAGGC
>DASYHX010000169.1:0-11572 GCA_035998065.1 Pseudorhizobium sp. | reverse complement strand
GCCTGATGATATCGATGGCCGTCAATGTGGAAGCCGGATGAGACGTGGCGGCCATCCCTTTTCGGCCGACGGCGAGCGAACGGCCCGGCAGGGAAAAATCTCTCATTGTCGTCATCTCCTGAGGGAAGCGCTGGGTGGGATCCGCGCAATCTGTGACGCCAGAGACTGGCGGTCAATGGTGGAGGCGCCATCTCTGCATCCGTTGACCCCCGGGGCGCTCTCCAGTAGAACGCGCCATTCGGCCTTGGCGCGATCAGGGCTTAGATGCTCCGGAGTTGCAGCGGATGGCGATTTTTCCGCCGACATTGCGGATAACCGCCGAAAACAGGAGGCCGAGCCCCGCCTTCCTGCCATGGCTTGCGCTCGGTCTGTTTTTTGTCGCGTTTTTAGGCGTGATTACCGAGGCGACGCGGGACACCGCACTTAAGATCGGTGCTCTGGCCGCCGAAAGCAGTTCCGACGTGCCTCACCTGTCCAAGCGCGAACCGGTGCGCTTCCTGACTCCGGACATCCGTCGCGATGGCACGGCCTCGACCGCCTGGTCCGGCGGAAAAAGCTTCGCGCCAGCCATGGCCGCTGCCGCCGCTATCGTCTTCAGCTCGGCTGTGTGCTTTTACGGACCCGGAGACGCCGGCCCTGCCGGCTCCCTGGTACTCGCCTACCGTTCGAGAGCACCGCCGCTGGCCGCCTGAGAACAGGACGCTTTGCCGTCCGCAGCGCCAACAACTTAGTGCCCCGGCCCGGTCAACGTGCCGCTTGGCTCAGCAGGAACAGTCATATGAGAACTTCCCCTTGGGTGGTAGCGAGCTACGCCTTCATCATCTTCATCGGCATGATCATTGCCTTGCCGAACGTGCTTCCGCAGTCAACGCTCGACCGGATGCCGTCTTGGCTCCCACACAGCCGGGTTTCCCTAGGTCTCGACCTTCGCGGTGGATCACACCTCGTGCTCGAGGTTGACCATGCTGATCTGCTCAACGAACGCCTTCAGAACCTGTTACAGGACAGCCGACGCGTGCTGCGGGACAACGGCATCGAACCGTCCGGCGTGCGGCGCAGCGGCGATGTGGTGACGGTGACGCTGCGCGATCCGGCGCAACGTAGCGACGCGGTCGACCAACTTGAGACGCTCGCAAGCCCCGTCGGCTTCGGCACCAGTGTCGGGCAATCAGACCTAAACGTAGGGACGCCGACACCAAACACCATTACGCTTGCCTATACCGAGGCTGGGATCGAATCTCATGCGAGCGCCGCGGTTGAGCAAAGCCTTGAAATCATCCGCCAGCGCGTCGACCAGGTCGGCGTCGCCGAACCGACGATCCAGCGTGTCGGCTCCGACCGCGTTCTGGTGCAGCTACCGGGCGAGCAGGATCCATCTCGCCTCCGCCAGCTGTTGGGCTCGACGGCGAAGATGAGCTTTCACCTGCTTGGAAACCAGGGGGAACCCGGCGTCACCATGCTGCCCGATGAACAAGGACAGCAATATCCAGTACAGGATCGTGTCGAACTTTCGGGTGACCGACTGACTGATGCACGCGCCGCCTTTGATCCGCAGACGAACGAACCGATTGTAAACTTCCGGTTCGACACAGCCGGTGCGAGTCGCTTCGCCCAAATCACCCAGGCCAATGTTGGACGTCCCTTCGCCATCGTTCTTGACAACAAGGTCCTGAGCGCTCCGGTCATCCGCCAGCCCATCACGGGAGGCTCCGGGCAGATATCCGGCGGCTTCACCGTGGAGGAAGCCAACACCCTTTCCGCTCTTCTGCGTGCCGGTGCGCTGCCAGCGAAGCTGACCGTCATCGAAGAGCGTACCGTCGGTGCCGATCTGGGATCCGACGCCATCGAGATGGGCGTCTTCACGGGCTTCATCGGCTTCCTGCTTGTCGTAGGATTCCTGATCCTGCTCTATGGTGGATGGGGCTTCGTCGCCAACGTGGCGCTCTTCATCAATATCATCCTGACGTTTGCGGCGCTGACGATGATCGGAGCAACGCTGACGCTACCGGGCATTGCCGGTATCGTCCTCGGTATCGGTATCGCGGTCGACGCCAACGTTCTGATCAACGAGCGCATTAAGGAGGAAACGCGCAAGGGCCGCAGTGCCTTCGGTGCCATCGATGCGGGCTTCAAACGCGCGTATTCGACGATCGTCGACAGTAACGTCACGACCTTGATCGCGACTGTGCTCCTCTTCTGGTTCGGGTCCGGGCCGGTGCGCGGCTTTGCGGTGACGATGGGCCTCGGCATCATCATCTCCATGTTCACGGCTGTTGCGATCGTCCGGGTTGCAATGATCTGGCTGACCGGCCGCATGAAGCTCAAGAAGATCGAGATCCGTCCGCTACTGCCGATCAAGCTTGTACCGGACGGCACGCAGATCCGCTTCATGAAGGCGCGGTTTTTCGGAATTGGAATTTCGCTCTTCCTGTCTGCAGCCTCCATCATCCTGTTCTTCACTCCCGGCCTCAACTACGGCGTTGACTTCAGGGGCGGTATTCAGATGGAGGTCGTGACGGAAGGCACTGCCGATATCGCGGCCTTCCGCAGTCATCTCGACGGGCTGGGCTTGGGAGATGTGGCGCTTCAGGAATTTGGCAGCCCCAATCATCTTCTTGTCCGCGTCGAGCGGCAGCAAGGGGGCGAAGAGGCCCAGACGGCAGCGGTTCAGAGCCTGCGCGCAGCAGTCGTCGAGATCGATCCAACGGCTGAGGTGGAGAGAACCGAGGTTGTAGGCCCGAAGGTCAGTGGAGAACTGGCCACCGCCGGCATTCTCTCCGTGGTTCTAGCCTCAATCGCCATGCTCATCTATATCTGGGTGCGCTTCGAATGGCCGTTTGCGGTCGGTGCGATCGCGACCCTGGTGCTCGACGTAACGAAGACGATCGGCTTCTTCGCCATAACCGGCTTGGACTTCAATCTAACAGCCATCGCCGCCGTGCTGACGCTGGTTGGCTATTCGGTCAACGACAAGGTGGTGGTGTATGACCGCATGCGCGAAAACATGCGGCTCTACAAGAAGATGCCGCTCCGCGAGTTGATCGACCGATCGATTAACGAGACGCTCGCACGAAGCCTCTACACCTCGGCAACGACTTTCCTGGCTATGCTACCTATGGCGATCTGGGGCGGCAGCGCCGTCTCTAGTTTTGCGATTCCGATGGTGTTCGGGATCGTTATTGCGACGTCGTCCTCGGTCTTCATCGCGGCCCCGATCCTGCTGTTCCTTGGCGACTGGCGCACGCGCCGCGCCAAGAAAGCGGCAGCAGAGGCCTTGGTCGAGGACGGTGAAGAAGCGCGACCTGCCTGAGCCCAAATCACTGCCGAAGAGGGCGGGAAATCTGCCCTCTTCCTTTCCGGAGATGGCCCTCTTGCTGGACATTGGGATCTACGCCGGCCTTTTCACCGCCGCCTTTCTCGCCGCCACGGTTCTGCCTATGCAGTCGGAGGCGCTTCTGGTCGGACTCATTCTCTCTGGCGACAATCCAGTCTGGGCTCTCGTCAGCGTTGCAGCTGTCGGCAACACTCTCGGTGCTGTCGTCAACTGGATGCTGGGCCGCGGCATCGAACATTTCAGGCACAGCCGCTGGTTTCCGGCCTCTGATCGGCAGCTGGAAAAGGCGGAGCGCTGGTACCACAGGTTCGGCAGATGGTCCCTTCTCCTAAGTTGGCTACCTGTGGGAGGAGACGCGCTGACTGTGATAGCCGGCGTCCTGAAGGAGCCGCTGCCGAGCTTTCTTCTGCTTGTCTTTGTCGGCAAAACAGCGCGTTACATCGTTCTAGCCGCAGCTACTCAAGGCATTCTTTGAGGATGCCGCAACAGCTGCCCTACCACGCGCTCCGGTAGATGGCCAAGGCGTCCTGCTCGCTGACGTCCCGGGGATTGTTGACGAGGAGGCGTGTCTGCTTCATCGCGTCCCGCGCCATCTTTGACAGGTCATCCTCAGCGATGCCAACATCCCGCAAGCGCTGCGGCAGACCGAGCCTCAGCGGTAAGATGGCAAGCGCTTCAATGAAGGCTAACGTGCGCGCACTTTCGTCTTGCTCCCGCTCAAGATCGGGAAAGGCATCCGCCGCGATCTCTGCATAAAGAGAGGAGACAGTGGCAGCATTGAAGCGCAGCACATGAGGGAGAACCAGCGCGTTCGACAATCCGTGAGGAACCTGAAAGCTGCCGCCGATGGGATAGGCAAGCGCATGCACTGCGGCAACGGGAGAGTTGGCGAAAGCCTGTCCTGCCAGCATTGAACCAAGCAGCATGCCGCTGCGCGCATCAAGATCATGTCCGCTGAACACTGCACGTTCGATGTTCTGTCCCAGGAGCCGCAGCGCCTGGCGCGCGAGCATCTTCGACAGCGGATTATTGTTGGCATTGGCAGAGGTATAGGCCTCGATGGAATGCACCATCGCATCGATCCCGGTGGCGGCGGTTATCTGTGGCGGCAGGCCAAGCGTAAGTTTGGGATCAAGAATTGCGATGTCCGGCAGGATGAGCGGCGATGAGATACCCTTCTTCTCTGTTCCCCCAACAGTGATGATCGCCACCGGTGTCACTTCGGATCCCGTTCCGGCGGTTGTGGGGATAAGCACCAGCGGCAGGCGGGGACCGAGGGCATTGCCCACCCCCCATGCCCGCTCGATGTCCTGCGCCGAACCGAGAAGCAGGGCAGCAACTTTCGCAACGTCCAGCGAGGAGCCACCGCCAAAACCGATCACACCCGTGGCTCCTGCTCGTCTCCCAGTCTCGACGGCATCAATTACCGTATGAAGTGATGGGTCCGCCTCTACCGCATCGAAGACGATGACCTGCGTACCGGCTGCCGTCAGGGATGCGATGGCGGGTTCAATCAGACCCAGCCGACGGATACCGGCGTCGGTTATAACGAGAACCAGGTCTCCGACCACGCCTCCGGCAATCGCGGCAACGTCCGCGGCCGCTCCAGACCTGAAGACGATCTGGGGCGTGGTGTTGAACACGAATGGCTGCATGCACTTCCTCCCGAATTCCGGCAGGGCCGCAGCCGGACACGTCATGAAAGACGCATGTCTAGCCATGTGCAAGTCAAGAACGCTTATCCGATTGCCATCAGGCTTGCGTTGCCACCCGCTGCCGCGGTGTTGATGGAGATGGATACCTCCTCAAGCAGCCAGCTGAGACAGTAGGCGTCCGGTCGAGCTATGTCTTGAGTGGGCGCCGACTGGATCAGTATCAAAGGTCCCGGCAGATTCGCAATTTTCTGCGCCATTGCCCGAACTCGCTCCTCCTCTCCCTCGATCAATGCGCCGGCATAGGGTCCATCGGCAGCCCAGTCCGACGACCAGGAAACCCTCGAGGCAACGGAAGCCGGAAGCTCATGAAGTGGAACTCCTAGGGCCTGTCCTCGCGCAATCACAGCGGTATTGCCGGTGGCCAGCACCGCTGCCAACTGATGGTGAAGCCCCGCCTCAGTTACCGGCAAGAGCAGGATCTGGCCTCGGGGGTGTAGGGAGTATCGATTGCTTTCCCCGACCGGCCCCGGAAGCTGAAGATCCAGCCCCAGCGTCGAGGTACTGCCCATAGCCGCTGCTACTTCCGCCTCTTCGGCCATCCCAAGCGCCTGCAACCAGCGCACAAAGTCGAGCAGAGCCGGATCGGTATGAACCGAGCTATGCTGCGGCGGCACCGGCGCGGTCTCTACTAGGCGCCCAAGGTAAAGGGGTCCGCCCGCCTTGGGTCCTGTTCCTGATAACCCACGCCCCCCGAAAGGTTGGACGCCGACCACGGCTCCAATGATGTTGCGGTTGACATAAAGGTTACCCGCCTGAATGCGGCTCGTCACATGCGCAATGGTTTCATCGAGGCGCGTGTGCAGACCGAACGTTAGGCCGTAGCCAGTAGCGTTGATGTCGTCGATAAGGCGATCTAGCTCATTGCGCCTGTAGCGAATAACGTGCAGCACCGGCCCGAACACCTCGCGCTCCAGATCCCTGAGCGAATGCAGCTCGATGATGGTCGGCGGGACGAATGTGCCGGTGACCGCGTGCTCCGGCAGATCGGTCCGGTCGACCCTCCGCCCCAGAGCGCGCATCTTTTCGACATGCCCCTCGATGGTGGCCTTTGCCTCGGCCGTGATGACCGGTCCGATGTCAACGCTAAGGCGGTCGGTGCGGCCGATGACCAACTCCTTCAACGCCCCCTTCAGCATGTCAAGCGTCCGGTCTGCAACCTCCTCCTGCAGGCAAAGAACCCGCAATGCGGAGCAGCGCTGCCCAGCGCTGTCGAAGGCCGAAGCGATCACATCGCCGACCACCTGCTCGGCCAGGGCAGAGGAGTCGACGATCATTGCGTTCTGGCCCCCGGTCTCCGCGATCAGGGGGATAGGCTTGCCGCTTGGCAGCAGCCGGTCGGCGAGCTGCGTCTGGATCAGCCGTGCAACCTCGGTGGAGCCTGTGAACATGACGCCGCAAGTCTCTGGCGCAGCGACGAGCGCAGCACCGATGCGTCCTCCGCCGGGGAGGAATTGCAGCGCCGAACGTGGAATGCCTGCTTGATGCAGGATCCGCACAGCCTCAGCCGCGATCAGCGGGGTTTCTTCCGCAGGCTTTGCGAGAACAGGGTTTCCTCCCACCAGGGCCGCCGCAACCTGTCCTGTGAAGATGGCAAGCGGGAAATTCCAGGGACTGATGCAGACGATGGGCCCGAGCGGCTTGTGCATTGGTCCAAGCGTCCGGCGCGCCTGTTGAGCATAGTAGCGCAGGAAGTCGACTGCCTCGCGCACCTCCGCGATCGCATTGAGCGCCGACTTACCAGCCTCCCGCATGATCAACCCGAGCAGGATTGGCATTCGCTCCTGCATCAGGTCCGCCGCCCTCTCAAGTCGAGCGGCTCGCTCCACTGGTGGCACCGCCCCCCATTCACCGGCGGTTTCCTTCGTCGTACGTGCGGCGGCCTGTGCCTCGTTCTCTGTTGCCTCGGACACGTGACCAACGATATCCGCGTGATCGGCTGGATTGGACACCGGTCGTGCGTTTCCGCCCGGTGCCATTCCCTCGATCATGGGCATCGCCGTCCAGTCAATTTCAGCGCTGCGTTGCAATTCGTTCGTCAATCGCGCGAGGACCTGTTCGTTTGAGAGGTCCAGTCCTTCAGAGTTGGCTCGACCCGACCCGAGGATATCCCGCGGCAGCGCGATCTGCTCATGTCGCGAACCCGGTACCGCCATGGCGCGAACGGTATCTGCCGGATCTGCAATCAGCTCTTCGACGGAAACGGCGGGATCGGCGATCCGGTTGACGAACGAGGAGTTAGCACCATTTTCCAGAAGCCGACGAACCAGATAAGCCAGTAGCGTTTCGTGTGTGCCGACGGGGGCATAAATCCGACATGGCCGATTGAGCTTTTTTTCACCCACGACCTCGTCATAGAGGGGCTCTCCCATCCCATGGAGGCACTGAAATTCGTACTTTCCGACTTCGAAGTCCGGACCGGCTAGATGGTAGATCGTGGAAAGCGTCTGCGCATTGTGGGTGGCAAACTGCGGGAACACGACCTCGCTTTGCGCCAGAAGCTTTTTGGCACAGGCGATATAGGAGAGGTCCGTGTGCACTTTTCGGGTGAAGACCGGGTAGTCCTCCAACCCATCCAGCTGTGCCCGCTTGATCTCGGCATCCCAGTACGCGCCCTTGACCAGACGAACCATGATCCGATGCCCGGAACGACGGGCAAGATCAATGATGAAATCGAGCACCAAAGGGCAACGCTTGCCGTAAGCCTGAACGACAAAGCCGATCCCGTCCCAGCCATCAAGTGCCGGATCCAGGCTAAGCTCCTCCAACAGATCGAGCGACAGCTCCAGGCGATCCGCCTCTTCGGCATCAATGTTGAGGCCGATATCATAGGACTTGGCGATCAAGGCGAGAGCCTTAACCTTTGGAAGCAATTCTTCCATGACCCTGCCCGCCTGCGTACGGCTGTAGCGGGGATGAAGCGCCGAGAGCTTGATGGAGATGCCGGGCCCCTCGTAAACGCCGCGGCCGTCTGAGGCCTTGCCGATCGCATGAATGGCGGTCTCGTAATCGCGATAATAGCGTGCAGCGTCGGCAGCGGTCGTCGCCGCCTCTCCCAGCATGTCATAGGAATAGCGAAAGCCCCGCTCCTCCAGAGGCCGTGCGCGCTTGAGCGCTTCGTCTATGGTCTCGCCTGTGACGAATTGCTCGCCCATCATCCGCATCGCCAGGTCCACGCCGCGACGGATGACCGGCTCCCCGCACCGCGCAAGGAGCCGCGTCAGGGCGGCGGCAAGGCTCCGGTCGTTAACCGTCGACGTCAGTTTGCCGGTCACCACTAGTCCCCATGTGGCGGCATTGACGAACAGGGAGCGGTTGCCCCCCAGATGGGATTTCCAGTCACCGTCGGCAATCTTGTCGCGTATGAGGGCGTCACGCGTGGCTGCATCGGGAATTCGAAGCAGCGCCTCAGCCAGGCACATCAGCGCCACACCTTCTTGACTGGAAAGCGAGTACTCGTGAACCAGTCCCTCTACGCCCGAACCGCGATGTTTTGCCCGAAGCGCCTCGATGAGCGTCCGTGCCGTCTCCTTCGTTTTGCCGGGGATGTCTTCTGGTAGGGTTGCTGCATCCAGTAGGGACTCGACGCAGGTGATCTCTGGCGAGCGATAGGCGGACGTGATCTGCTTGCGCAGCGAATTCTGTGGCCGCGCTGGCGGTGCGAAGTCGGCAAAGGGTGGACGGGCCGCTGCAGCAGGCGTGGCGAGTTCTGGATAGTTGGTCATGTGTCGGAATCCGGAGCGGTGTTGGTTGCAGATAGCTTACTTCACCGCCACACTCGCGCTGGACTTTTTGTTAAACCTATCTCAGGTTAAAACGCCTTTTATGGAGCCCTTGTTGGACGTTATGCCTATGAAAGATTCGAAGACTAGCCGAATTGACGGATACGACCGCAAGATCCTGGAGCTGCTGGCTGCTGACGGGCGCATGCCGGTGACGGAACTTGCCAGCCGGATCGGCTTGTCCAAAACGCCTTGCGCTGGACGCCTGAAGCGGCTTGTCGACGAGGGTTTTATTGAAGGCTTTCGCGCCGTTCTCAGTCCACAGAAGCTTGGCCTTGATCACGTCGCTTTCGCAGAAGTCACGCTGTCCGACACGCGGGAGTTGGCCCTCGCAGAGTTCAACAAGGCCGTCAGCAAGATACGCGAGGTGGAGGAGTGCCACATGATCGCTGGACGCTTTGACTATCTGCTGAAGGTCCGCACGCCAAATATTCGGCGTTACCGGGAAGTCTTGGGGGAGAAGATTTCGAGCCTGCCGCACGTCGCAAGCACATCGACGTCGGTGGCAATGCAATCGGTGAAGGAGAAGTAAACAGTGTCAGACCAAGGGCGGCAGTGCGGGAAGACTGCGGGCTGACCGTTCTGCACCTTAGGAGGGTGCTCCGACGGTAAAGCCGCCGGAGCACAAATTCAGTCACTCAGCAGAATCTGCGGATTCCGCGTTCAGCAGGCCGTAGCGCTCCTCGCCGATTTTTCCGAGCAGTTCTAGCTGGGTCTCAAGGAAGTCGATATGGCCTTCCTCGTCTGCGAGCAGTTCTTCAAAAAGCTTCATGGAAACATAATCACCTGCGGCATGACAGACGTCACGCGATGCTTTGTAGGCTGTTCGGGCATCATACTCCCCCGCAAGATCGGCCTCGAGCACTTCCTTAACGTTCTGGCCGATGCGCAGCGGTGCCAAGGTCTGAAGGTTTGGGTGGCCTTCCAGGAAGATAATGCGGTCGATCAGTCGATCAGCATGATGCATTTCTTCGATCGACTCCGCCCGCTCCTTCTTTGCGAGCTTGGTGTATCCCCAGTCCGATAGCAGACGGTAGTGAAGCCAGTATTGGTTGACGGCGCCAAGTTCGAGGAACAAAGCCTCGTTAAGCCGCTCGATGACGCTGCTGTCGCCTTTCAATGTCCGCTCTCCTGTTTTCCTCGTGGAATTGTTTCAGGCGGGACATATAATCGATAACGTCTGCGGTCGTCGAGTGCCGCTGGGCGTGATATTCCTCAGTGGTCTTGATGATGATGTCGACGACATTTGGGAAGCAGCCGCAGCAGCGGCCGCGCTTGCTCATCGCGTGATAGACCTTCGCAGGAACGATAAGCTGCCAGCAGTCCTGGTCCAGGAGCTCGACGATGACGTCGCGGATTTCCTTGTCGGTGATGTAATTGCAGCTGCAGACTAGCATTCTCGGTCAACCCGTCAAACATGACCAGTAACATCCGCTTTTTGCGAAAGAGGACGGCTCCTGTCAAGAAAAAATGCTGAGCTTTATTAGCACACCCTTGTGATGGCGCGCTTGAATGTCCTTGAGTTAGGAGCTCAATGGAAGTTGCGCCCCTTCGGCATAACGTCCTCCGGCCGGCTTTCCAGCGGAAGCTGCGGTTCGTTCCTGTCGGCCGGGCGGATTTTCCCCTCCACTTTCCTCTTGCGATAGCTGCCGCATCCCGAGCCTAATGCCTCATCGGCGCCCGGGCGGGGCGCTCCAAAGCGCCGCACCTCCTTCTGGAGCAGGCCAAGCATGTGTGTGATGTCTTCTATATGCTCCACCACCGTATGGATTACGCCATGTGCGCTCTGCAGCCGGCCGCGGATCTTCACCATACGTGCTCCCATCACCACCGGCCGGTACTGTTCGAACACCTTCGGCCAGACGATGGCATTGGCCACTCCCGTCTCGTCTTCCAGCGTCATGAAGATCACGCCATTCGCAGAGCCCGGGCGCTGGCGTACGAGGACCAGCCCGGCAATGGTGACCTTGCGGCCGTTCGGCACCGAAAGAAGGTCGACGCTCCGCGTTACACCCATGCGGGCAAAATCCTCGCGGATGAAGGAGGTTGGATGAGCCTTCAGGGAAAGGGTGAGGTGGCGGTAGTCCTCGATGACCTCTTCTCCCGGAAGCATCGACGGCAGCGCAACCTGCTGCTCCGGCCTCAAGTCTGCGTTTCCTGCCGCCTCGAACAGTGGCAGGTTATTCTGGGGCTTCACCTGATCAAGCCCCCGCACGGCCCAAAGAGCCTGCCGGCGGCTGAGCCCGATGGAGCCGAAGGCATCCGCATCCGCCAGGCGCTCCAGAGCCCCCCGGTCGAGACCCGACCGCCTCCAGAGGTCATGGATGGAGCGATAGCCGTCGCCCCTGTTGGCGATCAGCTTCTCCAGCACCTCCTTCTCCGCCATTCCCTTGATCTGGCGAAAACCCAGCCGCACGGCATGGCGGCTGCGGATGACGCTCTGCATCTCCCGGTGCCGCGGATCCACGCGGGCCGGACGAAACTCCGCCTCTTCCAGGCTGCTGTCCCAGCTTGAGAGATTGATGTCCACCGGCCGGATCTCGACTCCATGCTCCCTTGCATCACGCACCAGCTGGGCCGGCGCATAGAACCCCATGGGTTGCGAGTTCAAGATCGCGGCGCAGAACACGTCGGGATAATAGGTCTTGATCCAGCAGGAGGTGTAGACCAGCAGGGCAAAGGAGGCGGCATGGCTTTCCGGAAAGCCGTATTCCGCAAAGCCCTCGATCTGGCTGAAGCAGCGC
>DASYHX010000155.1:0-2390 GCA_035998065.1 Pseudorhizobium sp. | reverse complement strand
CACCTGCCGGATGGGCGACAGGGACGATCTCATGGCGGTGGTCGACCCGGAATGCCGCGTGATCGGCGTGGACGGGCTGCGCGTGGCAGATAGCTCGATCTTCCCGCACATCACCTATGGCAATCTGAACGGACCTTCGATCATGACAGGCGAAAAGGCCGCCGACCATATTCTCGGCCATCAGCCGCTGCCGCGCTCCAACCAGCAGCCATGGATCAAACCGCGGGCAGAGATCAGCGACCGCTAGATTCCTCAAATTTAAGGGCCGGTGAAGGGACGCGGACGACAGCAGATGCCCCTGCAGCTCTCGATGCCTTCTCCGAAACGCGTGAGTGGAACTCCACAGCCCCAGCTCAGCCCTAGATAAAAGCTGTTCGCGTCCCGCAAGTCGAAGAGGTTTGAGAGATCCTGTACAGAGCCTAGAGAAACCCGATCCAGCGACCGGCAATAACGGCGCTTGTCCAAATCATTATGGACAATAACGCCGAAAGCCGAAGCCTCGTTGAGGCCCCTCCCCCCGCTCGTATGGTTCGCCAGCCTGCCCCTCGATGCACGACCAGCGCGTGGGCCACACCAAGCGTCACGAGAGCGAGTTTCGTCAGAAAAGCGGGGTTCTGTGCATATTCATGAGGCCGAACTGAGAAAAGACACGCTCCAGTCAGAATAGCCACTATGGCGCCGATGGCGGCCATGCGCGACAGGAACGGAGCAAGCGACTGGAGCGGAACTCCGGGAAACATGCCGAGCATGCGCAGGTCGAGAGCCAGGATCGTACCGAACAGGACGCCGATTGCCATGATATGCGCGGCATTGATTAGCAGATAGAGCGTCGGCGATAGGATCAGCGCCCGCGCGAGCAAGGTTTGGGATAACGGCTCCAGCCATTCCACAATCGCCAAGCCTCAGTTCGTCTCGATCCGCTCCGGGTAAATGTCATAAGTCTTGTTGCCGACTGTCACCCGCACTGCCTTCATTCGCAGTTCTTCCGGATCTTTGGACCGGTTCCCGATCAGCGTGACGGCGTCGCCGACGTTTGCCACGCCCTCGACGAAACCGGAGCGCTGCGTCTTGCCGGGATTGCTAAGCTCGACGGTCCACACCCCATCCTCGGCCTGGACCTGCATGGACGGATGCGGCGGGGCGAAGGAGATTTCGGTGATGGTGCCGGTCAGTTCGATCTGCTCGGCCTCGGCCCAGGAAAAACCGTGATGAGCAGTCGCCGTGGTGGCTGCAAAGGTGCCGAGAGCCCCGGCGACAAGCAGTTTCGGCAAGAGCATTCGCAACATGTTCAACCTCTCTTCTTGGACTGCATCAACAGATGTGGACCTGTCGGCAAAACGCCAGAGTGTTCACCGGGAAGTGAAGCCGTGCCAGTGCTGGCATCGGACGTCTGCTTTGAGCCGACAGCCCCGATACTTGCCGAACATCCAAAGAGCCTTAGTTGATAGTGATGGACGAGCGGTGGGGGAGCAACGCGTTCGTTGTGTCGCGGCTCGTGGGGAGAGACTATGCCGCATCGTCGTTCCAGGACGGAAAGAGTAACGCTGACGGACGTGGCAGAGAGCCTTGGCGTTAGCCCTATCACCGTCTCCCGCGCCCTGCGGGAGCCGGAAAAGGTGTCGGAGGCACTGCGCGAGCGGGTACTCGCCCGCGTGGAGGAAATGGGCTATGTGCCCGACCTTGCGGCGCGGGCACTCGCGAGCCGCCACAGCGGCGTGATCGGCGTGCTTGCCCCAGCTCTCACTAGCCACGCGCATCTTGGTATCATGCGGGGGATCGAGGAGCGCGTCAGGACCTCCGACCTGCGCATTCAGTATGCGAGCTCGCGCTATGACCCCGAGGAAGAAAGCAGGCAGTTGCGCGTGTTCCTCTCGCAGCATCCGGCCGGCATTCTGCTTTCGGGTCTGCAGGAACGGGATGGGACGCTGGAACTGCTGGCAAAAGCGCCCTGCCCGGTCGTGCAGATCGTCGATCTTCACCTGACGCGAAGCGGAATGGCCATCGGCATCAACCACTGTGATGCGGCGGCGGCGGCCGTCCGGCATCTCGTCTCCTGCGGCTATCGCCGGATCGGACTTATCGGCGGTACGCGCGACGTGCGGTCGGAGCGCAGGCAGGAGGGCTATTGCCTTGCCATGCAGGAGGCCGGACTTGCCGATGCGGCCCTTATTGCTTCGGAAGATGCGCCCACAAGCGTGCAACTTGGCTGCATGCTCGTCCAGCGCCTGAGGGAGCAGGCGCCGGATCTCGATTGCGTCTTCTGCCAGAACGATGACCTGGCGCTCGGCGTCCTGTTCGAGGCGCAGCGCATGGGGCTTTGCGTGCCCGACTTCGGAATTTGCGGCTATAACGATCTTGGCTTCGCCCGCTATAGCCAGCCCGCCCTCACC
>DASYHX010000145.1:0-4822 GCA_035998065.1 Pseudorhizobium sp. | reverse complement strand
CATTCAGTTTTCAGGATGCCCACCTCCTCCAGCACCGACAGGTGCCTGGAAAAAGCCTGCCTGCTCTGGCCGATCCCATGCGTCATCACCACCCGCGTATAGATTTCGAATAACGATTGACGGTCCCGTAGGAGCATCTCGTCGATGATGCGCCGCCGAGTCGTGTCAGCTAGAGCCCGAAAGAGGCGGTTCGTCTCGTCATCGGAATCAGCCATGGCCACTTTATGCAACAATGTTGTTGCATAGTAAAGGCTGTGCTGCCCGGTCGCCGAACGGCTCCTCTTCTCGCTAGATGATCAAAAGCTGCCAGACCGAAAACCACCCGTAGCTGCCGATCAGCCATCGACACTACCGGCAACTCGCAGCAGGAATGCGCCTGCTGCGATGAAGAGGCCGCGCCAAGCCCAGGCGCTTCAGGCTGCCTGGCGCCAGATATTCGCCGCCGCAGCACAGAATTCGGAAAAACTGCGCGGCCCGCGGCCTAGAGCGCGATGTACGCCGTCACCTACCCAGGCGTTGCGGCCGTCCAGCGTCTCGTCGGCGATGGTGCGCAGAAGGTTAGCCCATTCCGGGCCGAGGTCATGAACCAATGCGGCGTGAAATTCTTCGAGCGTCACCGAATGGTACTGGAGGGGACGGTTGGCAGCAGCAGCGATCTGGGCGGCCGCCTCGCCGAAGCTCAGCAGTTGCGGCCCGGTTACCTCGTAGATCTGGCCATTGTGGCGATCGCCGAGGAGGGCAGCAGTCGCTACGTCGGCGATGTCCTCCGCATCCACGAAGGCTTCCTTGCGTTCACCAGCCGGCATGTAGAGAGCCCCGTCCAAAACGGACGAGAGCAGATGTCCCTCGCTGAAATTCTGGTTGAACCATGCGGCGCGGACGATGGTCCAAGCAAGCCCGGAGTCGCGGACGACGTTCTCTGCGGCTACCGCACCGATTTCGCCACGACCGGTCAGCAGCACCAACTTGCCGAGCCCCGCCTCCTGCGCTGCAGCCACGAAGTTCTCCATAACCGCCACTGCACCCGGCGCTGCAAGATCGGGAACGAAGGATATGAAAGCCGACTTGGTGCTCTCAAGCGCTGCGGGCCAGGTTGCCTGATCCTGCCAGTCGAATTGAACAGGGGTGCTGCGCGAGACACCGCGGAAAGCTATAGCTTGAGCATCGAGGCGCTGTGCCACGCGGCTGCCGATTTTGCCGGTACTGTTGACGATGAGAAAAGTCATTGACGAGCTCCTTGTTAAACGGCTGAAAGGTGGTCCAGCCGCTCAGGATGGGCAATGATGCAGAGGCCGTACTTTGATGCAGAGCGTCCAGAATGGTGGACGACCAGCACTAAGTGATGTCAGGAGTGTTTATGAGCGATCTTCATTTTCAACCTGCACCCTTGTCGGATCCCCTAGGCGAAGCACTGCACATGCTGCGGTTGACCGGCACACTTTATTGCCGCGCCGAGATGACCTCGCCCTGGGGGCTCATCTTCCCTCAACTGATCGACTCGATGATGTTCGTCATCGTTACCTCGGGACATGGATGGCTGCGCATGGGGAACGACCCGCCAATGCTGGTGCAGCAGGGCGGCATGGTACTGCTGCCCCATGGCACTCCGTATCAACTGCTCAGCGAGCCGGGCGCGGCGGCCCAACCGCTGTTCGATATTCCGGTTGAGAAGGTCAGCGACCGCTACGAGATCATGCGACATGGCGGTGGGGGGGCAATCACGCGTGCCACCGCTGGCGTGGTGCAGTTCGATGGCGTGACGGCCAAGCGGCTCATATCGTTGCTGCCATCGATGTTGCGGATTGATGCCTGGAAAGCCGACGACGCCAACTGGCTGCACAGTACGCTGAGCCTTATTGCCCGCGAGGCAAGCGCGATGCGGCCGGGCGGAGAGACTGTGATGACCCGCCTTGCGGACATCTTGATCATCCAAGCAATTCGCGAATGGCTCGATACCGCGCCGGAAGCTAATTTGGGCTGGCTCGCCGCGCTGCGTGACAAACAGGTGGGGCGCACGTTGGCTTTGATCCACCGACGGCCGGGGCAGGACTGGAGCGTAGTGGAGTTGGCCCGCGAGGCCGGTATGTCGCGCTCTGCTTTTTCGGCGCGGTTTACCGAAATGGTCGGTCAGCCGGCCATGCAATATCTGGCGCATTGGCGCCTGCTGTTGGCACGGGCAGAGTTATTGGAAACGCGCGAACCGGTTGCTACGGTAGCAAGACGTGCCGGCTACCAGTCCGAGGCGGCGTTCGGGCGCGCGTTCAAGCAGATGTTCGGCGTACCGCCAGGCAGCGTGCGCAAGCTTGCGGCTTAGCAGCCTTCTGCCTCCTGCGGGTTCACACACCGGAACGCGGATGGTTGGATGACCCTCCAGCCCAAACGACGTGTAGCCGATTGGCCCCACTCGACCCCAGTTCAGCGATCCACTTGCCGACAGGCGTTTCCCAAAAGCTGCCCATCGACAAAAGCCCTCCCTCAAGTGGTATTTAGCAGGCTAGGCACTCGAATAAAGCCCTCACCCGTGCTGTTCGCCTGAGTTCCTTGGGTGCCAGGAGCCACACATCGAGAGAGAAAGCCGGTTCGTCGCAGAGCCTGCGGAGCCGGACCTCCTGCTCGCCAATAAGCAAGGGCAGCATGCCCGCACCCATTCCCTGCTGAACGGCACGCAACATCATTAATGGGGTGCTAACAAAGGTGGAGGCTAGCGCTCCACCAGCATTCCGGCGCATCCAGTCTTCGGCGCGAGACGCGCAGGGGTGGCTGGAGTAGTCGAGCCAAGGTAAAGATGAGAGCGGGGTGTCCGGCTCGAATGTGCTTGCCGCATAGGCATGGAACTTGAGCCGCTCCAGGACTCTCCCGTAGAGGTAGTCTTCGGGCGCGTTGGTGAGCCTCAGAGCAATCTGAGCCTCCCTGCGGGACAGACTTTTCACGTCCACATCAGTGGAGATTAGGAGTTCCACTCCCGGATAGCGCTCTTTGAATTTCGCGAAGCTTGGCATGTATCGCTGTGCCAGCAGGTCAACGGTGGTTAGCTCTATTCGTCCGGAGAGACGGTCATCGTGACCAGAAATCCCTCTTTCAAGCGCAGCAAGCTCCTGCTCCATGCGTTCCGCCACGTCGGCAGCCCGCTCTCCCGCCTCACTCAGGCGAACTTTGTCACCAACCCGTTCCACCAAACTCGAGCCAAAGTGCTCCTCCATGTCCCGTATTTTTCGGGACACGGTGGTGTGGGCAATTCCAAGACGTTGCCCAACTTGGCTGAATGTCGATGCGGTTCTGAATTCGGCCAGGAGCGAGAGATCGTGCCGAAGAGGACCCTTGTGCAATTTCGCTCACCCGATGTGCTCACACATTGATTGCTGCAGCAAGATTGCACATCCATGTTCCTGGTGTCGATGGCTCAGGAGAACGACGAAATGGCTCAAGCATCACTTGTCACCAGCAGGAACTACAGCTCGGATGAGCGATACCAATACGACACCTTCACCACAGGGCTGATCCTGCAGGACATGGCCTTCAAGAGATTTGATCCAGGCCCTGGTGACATGGTCCCCACGTTCGATCTTCCAGTTGTCGGAGGGGAACGCTTCCGGAGCGTGGAACTGGGAGGTAGGCCCGTCCTGATGGTCTTTGGCTCGCTGACATGCCCCGTCACCGAGAGCTCCGGGCCTGTTCTAAACAAGCTGCATCAGGCATTCGGAGACCGCATCCGCTTCGTCGTGGTCAACACTCGCGAGGCACATCCGGGCGAGCTCATCCCGCAGCCGAAAACCTTCCCGGAAAAGGAACGGCATGCTGAACGCCTGAAGAAGCACCACGATTTTGATTTCGAGGTGGCCGTCGATGATCTTGACGGTACCCTCCACAGAGCCCTGGGACCGAAGCCGAACTCCGCCTACATTCTCAGCCCCGAAGGTCGGATCCTGTTTCGCGCTCACTGGGCAAATGACGCCGGCGGCTTGAAGTGGGCGATTGCTAGGGTGATAGCTGGACGCGCTATCGGCAAAGGCAAGAGCTCAGCCATGCTCTGGCCGTTGCTGAAAGCAATCGGGCACTTACCGGGTGTGGTTCGGAGTGGCGGGCGGAAAGTGGCTCATGACGTCTGGCGGGCGGTGCCGCCATTCGGTGTCATGGCAGGTGCCAGCAAGCTATTTCCATTCCTGCCGAAGGACTACCGTGGGGTTGCCGCCACTCTCTTGCTGAGCGGCTTGGCGGCTGGAACAGTTAGTTATTTTACCACCGCATTCTGAGCATCGGGAGCGGCCCTCCCTGGTCCATAAATCGGCAAAACTCATGATGATTTTGCCACCGAAGAAATGTCCAGTTTCTTACTGGTCGTTCTTAAAGCTGACCATCCGCTTACCACCCCAAAGGTAGTTAGGTCGCGTCTACGCGTAGCTCATGCTCCAGAAGGCCCATGATAAGGTCATCATGCCACTTGCCATCGACAAATGCAGTCTCGCGTTCTCGTCCTTCTATTTTGAAGCCGCTGCGCTGCTTGGGCGCCGGTACCAGGGAGGGAAGGGGAGAAATGCGCCGATCATGCCAGCCAGCTCATCGAGAGCATGGGTTGGGCGGTTCTGAGTCCCCAGGGTGGGCAGAACGCCATCGCGCGGGCGCTGATCTCCAGCTGGTCGGCCTCACCCTGAAGCTGATAGGCGAACTGCACGCCTAGAGGTCTGGACGCGCCATGCGCCTGTCGCGCCGACCGTGGCAGTGAGGCTGTCGGCGCCGGTCTCGCTGAAGCCGCCATGCCCGGACCAGCCCAGTTTGACGCCGGGCAGGGGAGTCCCGGCAGGGTTATACCCTTTCTGCGGAAATA